>CAZTCG010000082.1:0-404 GCA_964612005.1 uncultured Flavobacteriaceae bacterium
TACCAGCTACACACCAGGAAATTCTGATGTTGGTAATTTCATGTTATATCTTGATGCATTTAATCTATGTGGATTTCCTACAAGGGATTCTATACAGATTGAAATAACTGAAATAAATATTCAAGTTTCCAACAACGGTCCTTATTGTCCGGATGAGGAAATCCAATTAAATGCAGATGCCGGATATAATTACAATTGGAGTGGTCCAAATTCGTTCTCAAGCACAATTCAAAATCCAACGATAGCTCAAGCAAATTCAGGAACTATCGGGACTTATTCAGTTGTTATAACTGATCCTACAACAAATTGTCAAAACACATTTACAACAAATGTCGTTCTAAATAATTTACCTTTAATAGATGTTACATCTACAGAACCTAATTTATCACATTCATATTTACGTA
>CAZTCG010000082.1:414-3249 GCA_964612005.1 uncultured Flavobacteriaceae bacterium
CAAATTAATCCTGCATCTTGTGGCTTAAATGATGGCTCTGTAATTGGGGCTTCTGCTATTGGCAACTCGCCATTCTCATATTACTGGACGAACAATTCAGGAACCGTTATTTCCAATTCAAGTAATTTAAATTCGGTATCTACAGGTGTTTATTATTTTGTTGCGATTGATGCCAACGGTTGTAAAGATTCATCTGCTGTTACTATAAGTAACTTAAACGGACCACCAGTACCTACATTTCAAACAATAAATCCAGTTTGCGAAGGAAATTCGCAAACTTTTACAGTTAACAATCCTGAAAATGGAGCAACTTATACTTGGTCGTTAGGCTCAACTGTTGTTCAAACTGGTATTGACTTAGTTTCATTAACTGTATCAGGCATCAACTCTAATAATGTAGGTCCTTACACTGTAGAAGTTAATACAGGAGGTTGTAATAATTTTGCTAGCATTTCCGGAAATATTATTCCTAAACCAATTCCTCAAATTGATGGTGTAGCAAATTTTTGTGCTGGAAATAGTATCATCCTTGATGCCTCCTCCTCTACTCCAAGCTCAAGTATTCAATACAGTTGGTATTTAAACAGTGTATTAATTCCTAATGAAACAAGTGCTACTTTATCAGTTAATAGCTCAGGAATATACCAAGTCATGGTTAGCGCAAATGGTTGCGATTCTATTTCAGAACCTCAACAAATTAATGTTTATCCACTGCCAATAATTGATATAACTAATCAGGTTATAGTTCAGGCATCATGTGGGTTAAATAATGCATCCGTTTCTTCGATTAATGTTACAGGAAATTCCCCATTTACATACAATTGGACAAATGGTACCGGAACTTCATTTGCACCTACTTTAAATTTAACAAATGCCTCGGCAGGTCAATACTATTTTGTGGCTACTGATGTAAATGGCTGCAAGGATTCAACTGCATATCAATTAACTTCAATTCCTGCACCTCAAACTCCACTTATTATTGCGCCATCTGAAGTTTGCGAAGGATCAACTGCAATTTTAAGTTTGGACAATGTTGATCTATCCCTAAGTTATACTTGGAACTTTAATGGTTCATTAATTCAGTCCGGAACAGGATTAGATTCTTTAGTGATTACAAATTGTTCTCTTCAAAATACTGGCAATTATGAAATAATTGCATCAAATGGAACTTGTTCTGCCGACACAACTATTTTACTTACAGTAAATGAACAACCTTTACCCCAAATTTCTGCTACTGAATTAAGTTTTTGTGCAGGTAATTCATCAACGTTAAGTGTTGCAAATAATTCTAATTTCAATTACCAATGGTTTTTAAATAACAATTTAATACAAGGAGAAAATAACTCCACAATAGATATTTCAATAGGCGGAACCTATCAAGTACTTGTTTCTAATAATGGATGCGACTCACTTTCAGTTAGTATTGTAATTTCAGAATTACCCGCGCCAATCCTTAATACAAATAGTGTTATTACATGCTTAAATCAACCTACACAATTAAGTGCAAGCGGTTCTGATAATTATAGCTGGCAAAGTTCACAAGGTCAATTTATCGGGAATACTATACCGATAGATAGTTCAATTGCAGGTGTTTTTACTTTTACTCTTACCGGAACAAACATAAATGGTTGTACATCCGACACCTTAATATCAGTAACTATTAATGATAATCCAACTGTTTTAATTAATGGTATTATGTCTGATACAATTAGCATTTGCGAATTAACCCAAACTAATTTAATTGCCTCTGGCGCTTCTACTTACTTATGGAGTAATTTAACTACAAATGATACATTACAAGTCAGCATTAATCAAGATACTACAATTGCTTTAATAGGAACAGATATAAATGGATGTTCAGATACAAATGTAGTAGTTATAGAAGTAAAACCATTGCCCGTATTTTCTCAAATACTAGGAACACCTACAATTTGTAACGGCTATCCTACACAATTGTATTTAGATACAACCTATGTAAATCAAAATTATACTTGGGTAAATACAAACGGAAATGTGTTATCAACTTCAGATAGTATTGTAATTACAACCCCAGGAATATATCAATTGGTAATTGGTAATTCTTGTAGGAATGATACACTACCAATAACTATTGGGCAGTCGACTATACAGGCATCATTTACTGCAAGTGACACTTTAAATGTTGCACCTTTTAGTGTCAATTTTAATAATACATCTATTGGTGCAACAAATTATTATTGGCTATTTGGCAATGGAGATACAGCAACTGTTTTTTCTCCATCTACCATTTACAATCAAGCAGGAACATATTCTGCTTATTTAATAGCTTCAAACCCACAGTATTGTTTTAGTTCTTATGCGTTACAAATAATTGTTTTGGCAGAAGAAATTTACATGACCGTTCCAACAGTATTTTCACCAAATGGAGATGGTACAAATGATGAGTTTTTTGTGAAACAATACGGATTAAAATCGCTGAACTGCAAAATTTATAATCGTTGGGGGAATTTAATTTACGAATTAGAAAACCCAGATTCAAAATGGAAACCAGGAAATGAAATTCCGGAAGGCACCTACTATTTTATTGCTGAGGCAAAGGGATTAAATCAAAAACCTTTCAGAGCAAAAGGATATTTATTATTGGTAAGGTAAATTCATTAATGAATTATCAATAATCAATTTGGGTAAACGTATTCCATCGTAACAAAACAAAAGTGAATTATCGTCTAAGTTAATTTTTGTTTCGTTTTTCCATAGTTCGTAATCAAAATTAATAGCAATAGATGCAAATTTCATTTTTTGATCTAATTGATAATTATTTTCGATGGTATTAATTCGCTTAGAATCATGAATATG
>CAZTCG010000082.1:3259-7196 GCA_964612005.1 uncultured Flavobacteriaceae bacterium
AAAGAAATGATTGTAGCGGTTGCCGGGTCTTATTTTATTATAAATTGCATAATCGATATTATGCAATTGCATTAAAATGATATTCGTTGAGTGTTTTTCTAAAATCCATTCATGCATTATATCAAAAGCATCCTCTAGCGTATGTTTATGCAGGTTTTTCTTTGATTGAAATAATTTTCCGATTTCTAATAATGAATCAAAAATACTAGCTGTTTTAGTAATGTATTTTAATGTATTAATCGATCGTTTTTTATTCCAGTAAATTTCTAATGCGCTTTCAAGTATTAACAAATCATTGAGTTCAGATTCATTTAAATAATTGCTCTTTATAATTTGGTAAGGAGGATTTTCGTCAAATACATATCCATGTTTTTCAATTTTATCTCGCATTGGAGTTCCCTTCAAAAACTTTAAAAAGCCAAGTTGAAGTTCAGGAGCAAAAAGAGCAAAAACTTCTTCAAATCCTTTTTTAGTTAATTCCATAGTTTCAAAAGGTAATCCAACAATTAAATCCAAATGCATTTCAATATTTTTGTCAATCGACTTGATTATGCTTTTCGTTTTTTCAAAACTTTGCTTGCGGCTAACTTCCAAATTTGTTGCAGAGTTTACGGATTGAATACCTATTTCGAATCGGAATAGATGTTTCGGAACTTTTTCATTGATATATTTAATAATATCGGCATGTAAAATATCGGCAGTAATTTCAAACTGGAAAATATTATATTCTTTATGATGTTGAAGTATAAAATCAAAAATGGAAAGTGTAAAATCTTTTTTAATATTAAATGTGCGATCTAAAAATTTAATGGTCTTACCATGTTGCATTAAAAAAAGTAAATTTTCCTTAATACGCTCCATGCTTAAATAACGAACCTTGTTGTCTAAACTTGCTAAACAAAACTCGCATTTGTAAGGGCATCCCCTACTCGTTTCAACATATAGAACCTTACTTTTTAATGCAGTTAAATCATCATCCTGGTAAGGATTAATATCATTTAATTCTGACAATGGAAAAACTGGTGGTGATGGGTTTTGAATAGGAGCTCCATCCTTTTTAAAAATCAAACCCGGTACATTTTGTATATTTGGAAAATCAATTAGAAATTGTTTGAAAGGAATTTCCCCTTCACCAGAAATAATATAATCAACATCTTCTCTATTTAAAACATCTTCCCATTCGTAACTTACTTCCGGACCACCTAATAAAATTTTAGTATTCGGATTTATGTTTTTGATTAATTGAGTTACCTCTAATGTTTGAGTAATATTCCAGATATAACAACTAAAAGCTACTACATCAAAAGCACTGCAATATTCTGCAACTGATTGAAAATTATCTTTAATAGTAAATTCTTTCCAGGACAGACCTTTATTGTCTTTATTTAATTGATATAAAAGACGAATGGCTAAATTAGTGTGAATATACTTTGCATTAAGCGTGGTTAATAAAACCTTCGTCATGATAAATCATCTTTTTTTATAACCAATTTCTTTAAAAAGCCCATTCAATTCATCTTCTGTCAAATCACGCCACTCACCAGGATTTAGTTTTCCGAGTAAAATATTCATCACACGAATTCGTTGCAATTTAATAACCTGATAGCCAGCTTTACCACACATTTTCCGTATCTGTCTGTTCATGCCTTGTGTTAAAGTTATACTGAAAATTCTTTTAGTACCAGGTATTGGTTGAACAACGCATGGTTTTGTTTTTACTCCGTCAATTTCAACGCCGTTAGCAATTTCTTCCAAAAATTTTTTACGTAAAGGCAAATTTAACGTAACTACGTATTCTTTCTCGTGCTGAAAATCTGCATGACTTATCTTATTGATTATCTCGCCATGGTTAGTTAATAAAATCAGTCCCTCTGAGTTTTTATCCAAGCGACCAACCGGGAAAATAGATTCTGGATGATTAATTACATCTATTATGTTATTTGCTATTTTTTCGGTGGTGCACTCAATTCCTTTGGGCTTATGATAAGCAATGTAGGTTAATTTTTGTTTTATTGCTGTTAATGCTTGTCCATCAACAAGTATAGTATCACCTGGATTAACTTCCGTTTTATAATTTGCAATTTTCCCGTTAATTATAACTTTAGCTGTTTCAATGTATCGAACAGCTGCTCTTCTTGAGCAAAAACCACTTTGGGCTATGTATTTGTCTATTTTCACTTAGTAAATGTATCAAACATTTTCCAATCACAAATTATTATTGCAATTAAGCATGATTTAATATTTATCAATAATTAAGCATAAATTTACGAGGTGAAAGAAATTTTAGAACAGCCCATTTTTAAGTTAATAGGTCAGGCAGCTAATGAACTCAATATTGATGCCTATTTAATCGGAGGATTTGTACGAGATCTTTATTTAAAAAGAGACAGTAAAGATATTGATGTTGTTACTATTGGAAAAGGAATATCATTAGCAACGCACATTCATAAAAAACTAGGAAAGGATGCAAATCTTTCTGTTTTCAAAAATTTTGGTACTGCCCAGATTAAAACAAAAAACATTGAAATTGAATTTGTTGGTGCACGCAAAGAATCTTACAATCGTAATTCACGTAAACCAATAGTTGAAGATGGAACTTTGGAAGATGACCAAAACCGTAGAGATTTTACTATTAATGCATTAGCTATTGGATTAAGTAAAAATAATTTTGGGCAATTGCTCGATCCATTCAACGGGATTCAGGACCTTGAAAATAAAATCATTCGCACTCCGCTTGATCCTGATATTACATATAGCGATGATCCACTTCGCATGATGCGTGCTATTCGTTTTGCAAGTCAATTAGGATTTACTATTGAGGAAAATTCGTTTCATGCTATTTCAAAAAACAAAGATCGTATATCAATTGTTTCAAAGGAAAGAATTAGCGATGAATTGAATAAAATAATTTTATCTCCAAAGCCATCCGTTGGTTTTAAACTGCTTTTTGATAGTGGCTTATTACATCTCATTTTTCCTGAAATGACTAATCTTTATGGCGTAGACACCAAAGATGGAAAATCGCATAAAGATAATTTTTACCACACGCTTGAAGTGTTGGATAATCTTTCAAAAAACACGAATGATTTATGGTTGCGTTGGTCAGCGATTTTGCATGACATTGCAAAACCTGCCACAAAACGTTATGAACCCGGCCACGGCTGGACTTTTCACGGGCATGAAGACAAAGGAGCTCGTATGGTTCCAAAAATTTTCACCTCACTAAAATTACCTTTAAACGAGAAAATGAAGTTCGTACAAAAATTGGTACTGCTTCATTTACGTCCTATTGTTCTTGCAAAAAGTGAAGTAACTGATAGCGCAGTTAGAAGGTTGCTTTTTGAAGCCGGTGAAGATATTGAACAATTAATGTTGCTTTGTGAAGCTGACATTACTACAAAAAACCCTAACAAAGTAAAAAGGTACCTTCAAAATTTTGAGTTAGTTCGCAAAAAACTAAAAGAAATTGAAGAGAAAGACAAAATTCGAAACTGGCAACCACCGGTTACCGGAGAGGAAATTATGAGCATGTATCAACTTCAACCTTGCAAATTGGTAGGTGATTTAAAAAACGCGTTAAAAGATGCCATTTTAGACGGAATTATTCCTAACGAACGTGATCAAGCCATTCTTTTTTTAAATGAAAAGTATGTTCAATTAAAAACTAATTAAAATAGAAAGATATTAAATAGCCCCCATAGGGGCAAAATAGAAATTAAACTAATTAACATCAAAATGAATCAACCCATACATAAAGCCGGATTTGTAAACATAATCGGTTGCCCAAATGTTGGCAAATCTACCTTGTTAAATGCCCTGGTTGGGGAACGTCTTGCTATAATTACATCAAAGGCTCAAACTACCCGACATAGAATAATGGGAATTGTAAGCGGTGATAATTACCAAATTGTTTTTTCTGATACACCCGGTATCATTA
>CAZTCG010000083.1:0-7188 GCA_964612005.1 uncultured Flavobacteriaceae bacterium
TGTGCGTCAACAGCCACTTCAAATGCTTTTCTAATTTGCTCTTTATCGCCTTTTTGTAATCTGCGTTTACATGCTTTAAGCAAAGTTTTATATCGAGATAAAATTTCTTTTTTCTCTGCTTCTAAATTTATTTCAATCATAAATGAAAGTTTAAAAATTTAAATTTAATAAAATTGGGCTAAAAATTAAAGTATATAAACTTATACTTTAATTAAATCTGCATTTTCATTGATAGAATTTTAAAATACATTTTAATTTTCAAAAATCATCTTAACTTATTTTATTTCAGTTTTTAAATTGAAAATTTTAATTTTATTGAATTGAAGATATTCTTTACTGAAAAGTAATTCATGAATCCAAAAAATAAATACGTCGTTTTTTTATTGCTATTTTTTATTTTTTGTTTTTATTCAAAATTATCAGCTCAACAAAAAGATACTACCAGATCTATAGACCCTGCAGGTGATTTATATAAAGTCGCATTAAAGGAAATTGACTCATTAAAATACAAGCAGGCAATTAAAACACTTGCAGCTGCCTTAAAAAAAAATCCTGAAATGACTTTAGCTTATAACAAGTCTGCATTTTGCAAAATGCAAATTAAAGATTATAAAGGAGCTCAAAAAGATTTAGAACAATCGTTAAAAATTGACCATGACCATGAAGAAACGATAAAGTATTTAGGCAGATCCTATTTTATGGATAAAAAATATAATGAGGCAAAAAAAAATTATGATGAAGCATTAAAAATGGCCATTGATGATTATGAATTGATTTATTACATAGCAGAATTAAAGTTAGTGGGTAATGATATCACAGGTGCCTTAAATAGCATAAACGATTGCCTTTTTTATAAACCCAACTATGCTCCTGCCATTTTAAAAAGAGGTTTGATAAAATATCAACAGAAAGAATATAAATATGCTATAAAAGATATTACAGATGGTTTAACACTTAGTAAAGACACTAATTTTGATGCTGAAATTTTTAGAGCTCGAGCTAAGGCATGCTTCGAAATTGCTGATTTTAGAGCAGCTATAAGCGATTATTCAAAAATTTTGGATCATTTTCCAAATGATGAAGATGCTTTAGTTTATAGAGCCGGAGCTAAAATAAATGTAAATGACAATTCCGGAGCTATTAGTGACTTAGACAAAGCAATAGTTATTAATAAAAAAAATCACATTGCTTTTAATTTCAGGGGAACTGCTAAAGGTGGCTTAAAACAGTATATTGAAGGCCTAAGTGACTTAGATCAATCTATAAAATTAAAATTCGACTATCATTCAGCCTATGTTAATAGAGCCGCAATTAAAATGGCATCAAAAGACCGCAAAGGTGCTTGCAGCGATTTAGAAAAGGCTGATCAGCTTGGTAGTGGAATTGCATTTCGATTAATTCAACAATATTGCTCAGATTAAAAAATGAAAGAACTTAATAAATCATACTGGACCAACAGATATATAAATCAACAAACCGGCTGGGATTTAGGTGAAATATCTCCGCCATTAAAAAACTACGTAGACACAATTGAAAACAAAGAATTAAAAATTTTAATTCCCGGTTCCGGAAATGCCTATGAGGCTGAATATCTATTTTATAATGGATTTAAAAACATATTTGTTTTGGACATCTCAGAATTTCCAATCACAGCATTCAAAAAAAGAAATCCAGAATTTCCTGATGATCATTTGTTAATTGAAGACTTTTTTTCGCATACAGGAAACTATGATTTAATTATAGAACAAACTTTTTTTTGCGCTATACATCCTGATTTACGAAAAAAATACATTGAAAAAATGGCCAACCTGTTGAATCAAAATGGTCAATTGATCGGCTTATTATTTAATACTTATTTTGATACAGAAGGCCCGCCATTTGGCGGAAACAGCAATGAATATCGAAAATTATTTTCAACCGAATTTACAATACATAAAATGGAAAATTGTGTTAATTCTATTAAACCTCGACTAGGAAATGAAGTGTTTTTTAGTTGTTCACTGATTGACAAAAAAAAGAGTTAAAAGTTAAATTTTCGAGAATTATTGTGATTTATTGATTTAAAAAATTATATTTGGTATAAGACATTATTAAATGAGTAAAGAAATAAAAAAAGTTGCGCTTGCGCTACAAGGCGGAGGAGCACATGGAGCCTTTACTTGGGGAGTTTTAGATCGATTATTGGAAACAGATGAAATTGTAGCTGATGCAATGTGTGGAACAAGTGCTGGAGCTATAAACGCTGTTGTTTGTGCGTATGGATTACACAAAGGCGGACCTCAAAAAGCAAAAGAGTTATTAGAAAAATTATGGAAAAAAATTGCCTTATCAGGTAGTTTCTTCTTTAAACCTTCCGGTTGGGATAAATTTATGAGCGGTGGAGACATTTATAATTCACCCGGATACATTTGGTTTAATGCGATGAGTCAGTTTTTATCTCCTTATAATTTTAATCCGTTTAACTATAATCCGCTTAGAGATATTTTAAACGATGTTGTTGATTTTAAAGAGCTTCATGCATATAACACTAAAAAATTATTTGTTTGTGCAACCAATGTAAAAACGAATAGGGCAAAAATTTTCACCAACGAAGAATTATCTGTTGATGCAGTTCTTGCCTCCGCCTGCTTGCCATTTCTTTTTCAGGCTGTTGAAATTAATGGAGAACATTATTGGGATGGTGGTTATCTTGGAAATCCTACTATTTTCCCTATTATTACCAATACAAATGTGAGAGATATTCTTTTAATTAAAATCAATTCTATCAACATAAAAAATGTGCCTACTTCAGCAAGAGATATTGCTGATCGAGTAAACGAAATATCGTTTAACAGTAGTTTGATTAATGAAATGAAAATGATCCACTACAGAAATGAGTTGATAAGAAGTGGTGTTTTGAAAAAAGATGATGGAGTTAATCGAGAAATTTATATTCATACCATTTCCGGATACAACGATTTAGGAAATCTAAATCAATCCAGTAAAATGAATACTTCTTATGATTTTTTGCTCGAACTAAAGAATAAAGGCAGAACAGCAGCTGATCAATGGTTAAATAAAGAGTTTAAAGAGGTTGGAGTACATTCCACATTTGATGTAGAAGAGCATTTTTTTGTGAAATACTGATAAATGTTTTTACTTTTCATTCATCTTAAAAAATTACTAGGACACACCGCTTTATTTTCAGTAATTTTTACCAACGGCATTTTGTACTTCCGCAATAAATTATACTTTTGAAAAATTGTAAAATCATTTAAAATTTAAAATATGTTATTCCAATTATCTGAAGAACATTTAATGATTCAACCTGGAGTTATCGAACGCGATGAATTGCAAAAATTCCCAACCGAGCAAATGAAAAAAATGGGTGAGTTAGGTTTTATGGGAATGATGGTAGATCCTAAATACGGCGGAGGCGGTATGGATACTATCTCCTACGTGTTAGCTATGGAAGAAATTTCTAAAGTAGATGCTTCTTGCTCTGTTGTAATGAGTGTAAATAATTCATTAGTTTGTTGGGGGCTTGAAAACTTTGGTTCAGAAGAACAAAAACAAAAATACCTTGTTCCTTTAGCTAAAGGAGAAATTATTGGGGCATTCTGCTTGAGTGAACCTGAAGCCGGCTCTGATGCAACTTCGCAGCGAACAACTGGAATTGACATGGGAGATCATTATTTAGTAAACGGAACAAAAAACTGGATAACAAACGGAAATAGCGCATCGGTTTATTTGGTAATGGTTCAAACAAATGCCGAGTTAGGACACAAAGGTATTAATTGCCTTATCGTTGAGAAAGGAATGGAAGGTTTTGTAGTTGGACCAAAAGAAAATAAAATGGGAATCAGAGCATCAGATACTCATTCTTTAATGTTTAACAATGTTAAAGTTCCAAAGGCAAACAGAATAGGTGAAGAAGGATTTGGATTTAAATTTGCCATGAAAACACTTGCTGGTGGTAGAATTGGAATTGCCTCTCAGGCATTAGGAATTGCAAGCGGAGCATACGAGCTTGCCTTAGCTTATTCTAAAGAAAGAAAAGCTTTTGGTAAAGAAATTTCAAAACATCAAATTATTCAGTTTAAATTGGCCGATATGGCTACACGAATTGAAGCATCAAGATTATTGTGTATTAAAGCTGCCTGGCTAAAAGATCAACATTTAAATTATGATCAATCAAGTGCGATGGCGAAAGTATTTGCTTCTGAAACAGCAATGTGGGCAACAACTGAAGCAGTACAGGTACATGGTGGTTACGGATACGTTAAAGAATACCATGTTGAAAGACTGATGCGTGATGCTAAAATTACTCAGATTTATGAAGGTACATCAGAGGTACAACGCATTGTAATCTCTCGTGGATTGCTTGCATAAAAAATATTTATGTAGTATTAAACGAGCATTGAATAATCAATGCTCGTTTTTTTTTAAATTTGTTTTTATTTAATTCAAAAAATGGAAGACATCCAAATAAAAGTAAAAACAATTTTTACTGATTTTCTCGAAAAGCACGGTCACCGTAAAACTTCCGAGCGATTTGCTATACTCGAGGAAATTTATTCTCATGATGGGCATTTTGACATTGAGTCACTTTATGTTTTTATGAAAAACAAAAAATATCGTGTTAGCCGTGCAACATTATACAACACAATTGAAATTTTACTTGAATCAGGATTAGTTACCAAGCATCAATTTGGCAAAAATCAATCGCAATTCGAGCGTGCCTATATGTTTAAACAACATGATCATTTAATTTGTTCGGATTGCGAAAAAGTTTTTGAATTTTGTGACCCAAGAATTCAGCAAATTCAAAAGATGGCAGAAGAGATGCTTAATTTTAAAATCACTCACCACTCTTTAAATTTTTATGGTCAATGTAAAACACTTGCAGAAACCGGAAAATGTATAAATTGTGTTCCTAAAAAAAAGAATGATATTTAGTTATAACATATCTAATCATGAAAATTACTTTTTAATTCAATTAAAAGGTGATTTGATAGACAAATCATTAGCAGATTCATTGATTAATGAATTAGAAAAACAATTGCAATCGGGCAATTTAAAATACGTTTTGGATTTTTCTGAGTTAAATTATTTAAATAGCAACGGACTTGGTGTTTTAGTTAAAATCTTAACTAAAATTAGAAATAAAGGTGGTGAACTATCTGGTTTTGCATTAAATGAGAAAATAAAAAAATTACTGCTCATCACTAAACTTAATCAGCTTTTTATTATTAAAGATAACTTAGAGGATGCTATTACATCATTTTCGAGTAATTAATTTTTTTAATGCCCAAGGTTTTATTCATTGATTCTAATCACCCAAAACTGCACGAAAAACTAATTTCTAATGGTTTTGAATGTGATTTATTTTGGGATAAACCAAAAGAAGAACTTATAAGTTTAATACCACAATACGATTGCCTTGTAATTAGAAGTAAATTTAAAATTACAGCTGAACTAATTGATAATGCTAAAAATCTAAAATGCATTGCCAGAGCTGGTGCAGGAATGGAAAATATTGATGTGGAATATGCAACTAAAAAAGGAATCGTATGTGTTCATGCTCCGGAAGGAAACAAAGATGCTGTTGGAGAACATGCTGTAGCTATGTTACTCAATTTGTTTAATAATATCAATCGTGCTGATCGTGAATTAAGAAATGGAAAATGGATTAGAGAGGGAAACAGAGGAATTGAATTAAAAGACAAAACAGTCGGCATTATTGGTTATGGAAATATGGGGAGCTCATTTGCGCAATGCTTAATTGGATTTGGATGCAAAATTTTAGTGTACGATAAATACAAAAAGAATTTTGGAAACGAAACAATAAAAGAAGTTACTCTTGAAGAAATTTTCGAACATGCAGATATAGTAAGTTTACATACACCTTTAACAAATGAAACTTATTATTTATTAAACGACACTTTTTTTTCATCATTTAAAAAATCAATTTACGTTATAAATACCGCAAGGGGAAAATGTTTAAATACTGTAGATTTAGTAACTAACATGAAATCAGGGAAAGTTTTAGGTGCGTGCCTGGATGTATTGGAATATGAATCAGTTTCATTTGAACAAATTAATTCATCTGAAATTCCTTCACCACTTCACTACTTATTACAATCCGATAATACAATTTTAACACCTCACATAGCAGGTTGGACACATGAATCCAACATTAAAATTGCTGAAGTGTTAGCTGATAAAATAATCACGACATTTCATTAATTTTTCAATCCTGCCACATAATCAGATTTGGATTATCCTGATATTTTTTAACGTCTTTTGTAGTTATTAAAACTATAAAATCTATAAAAGGAATGATTCCTAATTCGCCACCTAATGAGGAAATATATGCCAATGGAACGTATGGTTTTGAACCCAAATAAATACGATGCAAGCCAATAATTCCAAATGGAAAAGGAAACGCAAGTATGCTTGCGATAATTTTTTTTCTGCGATTCAGTCTTTTAATCAGTTTTTCCTTTTCAATTTTTGCAGAGTCTTGAACTAAAATTGAGTCTTCAGAAAAGGAAGTGTATTGAATTGAGTTTCCGTCAATAAAAATCAAGTCATTTTCAGCAATTAAAATTTCATTGCTGCTTAAAAAAAAATCTTCTTTTAATTTGTTTGAATAATTTGCGGCAATTAGTTTACCTAAACCCAAAAAACAAACGATTAAAAGAAGATTAATCTTAATTTTTATCACACTATTTTATTCTTGTCCCATTTTTTCCATCATTTCCATGCTTACACCTGTGTTGCTGTAACCACCGTCATGATATAAATTTTGCATGCTTACCATACGAGTTAAATCACTGAACATGGCAATGCAATAATCGGCACAGCTTTCAGCACTTGCATTTCCTAAAGGAGCAATGTTATCTGCAAAATCATAGAAATCACCGAAACCTTTAATACCACTTCCCGCAGTTGTTTTGGTAGGTGATTGAGAAATAGAATTGATACGCACTTTTTTTGCTTTTCCGTAATGGTAGCCAAAACTTCTGCAAATAGACTCTAAAACTGCTTTTGCTTCAGCCATATCTGTGTAAAAAGGATAAGTACGTTGTGCAGCAATGTAACTTAATGCAACAACACTTCCCCACTCACTAATTGCATCCATTTTAAATGCTACATTCAACATCTTGTGCAATGATAATGCAGATATATCAATACTTTTATTAT
>CAZTCG010000084.1:0-227 GCA_964612005.1 uncultured Flavobacteriaceae bacterium
CCTATTTATTTTAATGAATTATATAACTTTACTAGAACATCTTTAATTCAAGATGGACCTGTTGATTGTCACAAAATAAATTTTACCCTTTCTAGCGGATTTAATTTGTCTGTTATTTTTTCAAAAACTAATTTTATTATTTGTCAAGATGAAGCTATTGATAAAAATTATTTGATTAATTCAAAATATAAAATTGAAAATATAGAAAATTAAAGCGTATCTAGTAA
>CAZTCG010000084.1:237-7180 GCA_964612005.1 uncultured Flavobacteriaceae bacterium
TGACAAAATAAACTTTACTTTTATTAAAATCTCCCACCCTTCTTAGAGAAATAATTTATTCTGATAATAATTTTGTAAACGAAGAAAAAGCACCTGAAATATTTACAGTTGTTGAAGAAATGCCTGAATTTCCAGGTGGTATGGGTGAGCTAATGAAATATCTTCAAAACAGCATCTACTACCCCCAAATTGAAAAAGAAAAGGGTATACAAGGAAAAGTTTTTGTGAAGTTCGTTGTTAATGCGGATGGTTCAATATCAAACACTGAAATTTTACGTGGTGTTGCAGGTGGTGAGGGCTTATCAGAAGAAGCCCAACGCGTTGTAAAATCTATGCCCAAATGGAAAGCGGGAAAGCAAAACGGGAAAAGTGTCCCAGTTTATTTCAATCTACCAATTAATTTCAAATTAAATTAATTTTTCGATTTACTTCCCTTGTTATAATATTTTTGAAAACTGATAATTGTCAGTTTTAAATTTGCGGAGGGATTTTAAATTCGTATTCTTATTTCTCTGCATGAAGAAAACCAACCATAATACACAAGAAATGGACAGTTTAAATGCATTGTTTTTATATTCAACGGAGGGTATTATTATTGTTGATGCTCATGGGCAAATTTTACAAGCTAATCCAAGTTCGGAAAAATTATTTGGATATGACAATAATGAATTAATTGGATTAACTATTGAGAATCTAATTCCTGGCAGATTTAAACAACGACATCAACAGCATCGACATAACTACAATCAATCACCACGCCCTAGGGCAATGGGTAAGGATATGACTTTGTATGGTTTAAGAAAAGATAATTCCGAATTTCCTGTTGAGATTAGTTTAAGTAATTATAAAAAAAATGATGAGCTGTTTATTATTGCCTTCATTATTGATATTACAGAACGAAAACTCGCAGAAGAAAAAATAAAACAAATTAATTCCCAGCTTGAAGAAAAAGTGCTAGAACGTACAAAGGTATTACAAGAAGCTTTGATTGAATTGGAATACTCTCGTGAACAAATAAGTAAAGCACTAGAAAAAGAGAAGCAATTAAATGATTTAAAATCACGTTTTGTAACTATGGCCTCCCATGAATTCAGGACGCCATTAAGCGCAATACTTTCCTCTGCATCTTTAATTGATAAATATAAAAAAGAAGAAGAGGATGAAAAGCGAAGAAAACATGTAGATAGAATTAAATCTTCTGTAACTAATATGACTTTTTTATTGAATGATTTCTTGTCGGCAGAGCGCTTGGAAGAAGGAAAAATATTTCCCAATAAAACAGAATTCAGTTTAACGGATTTAATTGAAGAGGTTATAGCAGACATTAAAAATCTACTTAAAAAAGAACAGGTTATTTCCTATCATCATTCAGGGTATTTACTGGTTAAAAGTGACAAACAAATAGTCAGAAATATTTTATTGAATTTACTTTCTAATGCTGTAAAATTTTCTGAAGAAAATGGTGAAATAATTATTGCAACTTCAGTTCAAACACATGAGTTTATAATTGAAGTAAAAGATAATGGAATTGGGATTAGTGATGATGATCAACCTTATTTGTTTGAACGGTTTTTCAGAGCTAAAAATGCAATTAATATACAAGGTACAGGCTTAGGATTAAACATTATTGTTAAGTACCTTGAAGCATTAGAAGGTAAAATACATTTTAAAAGTAAACTCAATGTAGGTTCCACATTTGTAGTTAGTGTGCCAAATAGTTAATTTATTAATTATGCAGAAAACAATTTTATTGATTGAAGACAATAATGATGTTCGAGAGAATACCGCGGAAATTTTAGAATTATCTAATTTTAAAGTACTTCAAGCTAATAATGGTAAAATAGGAGTAGAGTTAGCATCAAAAGAAAAGCCCGACTTAATTATTTGTGATATTATGATGCCTTTTTTAGATGGTTATGGAGTAATTCATCTACTCAATAAAAACCCTGAAACAGCAACTATTCCATTTATTTTTCTAACCGCAAAATCAGACAGGATTGATTTTAGAAAAGGAATGGAGATGGGAGCTGATGATTATATTACAAAGCCATTTGATGATATTGAATTGTTGAATGCTGTTGAAAGCAGAATTCGTAAACGTGAGTTAATAAAAGCAGAATTTCCTAATAATGCAGAAGGAATTTTTAATTTTTTTAATAAAGCAAAAGCACATGAAGAATTAAAAAATCTATCCACAAATAAAAAAACAAAACAATTAAAAAAACGCGATATTCTATTTACAGAGGGGAATGAAGCAACTTACCTTTACTTGTTGACGAAAGGAAAAATAAAATCCTACAAAGAGCACGAATATGGAAAAGAATTAATTACTCAATTATACAAAGAAGGAGAATTCATCGGTTATATTGCTTTACTTGAAGAAAAGCCATATAATGAAACTACAGAGGCCATTGAAGATAGTGAGGTAATTTTAATTCCAAAAGAAGACTTTTATGCCCTTATTAATGCTAACGTGGGTGTAATGAAAACATTTATTAAAATGCTCAGCGACCATGTTATTGAAAAAGAAAATCAATTGGTAAATATTGCATACAGCAGTGTTAGAAAAAGAACTGCTAATGCTTTAATTACATTGTATGATAAATACCGAAACAACAGCATTAATGTTTTTAATATTTCAATTTCAAGAGATGATTTAGCCAATATTGTAGGCACGGCAACCGAATCATTAATTCGTACTTTGAGTGATTTTAAAGAAGAAAAATTAGTTCAGATTAAAGGGAGTTCAATAACAATTTTGGATATTGATAAATTAAGAAGATTGAAGGCATAAAGCATTAAATTCTTTTATCTCTGATGTAAAATCAGTAAATACAAATTGGTTTTGCTTTAGGTATTCAATAATCCAACAATACCAATCCATCCAGGTTTTAAATGATTTACAAAAATAATGATCGTGAAAGTCAATAATTAAATGACTTAATTTTAAATCAACACATTTATCAATGATTTTTTTTGTAGCTTCAATGGATTCATTTAAGGAACGTGATTGTCTTCTTTTGCCGTTTTCAATTATCCAGCCATCCATTATTTGAAAAGGAAATTCCCACATTTCACCAACTTTATATGGATTGGTAAAATCAAAAACAGTGGAATCAAATGAGTAGCCTGCATTTGCAATTTTTGTTAATGTGGTAATATCTTTTCTTACGTAATGCATTCGAATACCTTTTGCAGATAGTTGAAAAGCAGATTCAAATTTTGTTCTCTCTTGTTGTATGGCTTCCTGTGAATCATAGTTTATTCCATGAGCTTGAATACTGCAATTTTTTTCTTTAAGTATATTAACAATGGCTTGAGCTTGAACAATGGAATAGGATAACCCAATGCCGTTTTCTACCCCAATAAAAAAAGTACCGTTGACAGATTGATCAGCGTTGAATGCTATAAGTTCACTAACATTATTGAATTTGTTTTTAATTAAATCCTGAAAGCGATACATCAATTCCTGAAAACTGATTTTTCCATTCATCCATTCTAAATGAGAACGAACGATGTGTTTGGGAATAATTAAATCTTTTGATAGGTGTTCTGTAACAGAAATGTGATCAATATCATGCGAAACAATTACTTTCATCTGGGAAAGTAAAATTAAGCATTTAAATTAAAATCATCGTTTGAAAACTTTTAAAAGTGCGGGAAGCTGATTCCATTGTAGAAAACCATAATTCAGTTTTTTCCCACCCAACCCTTTATAAAAGCCGGCTAGAGATTCTGAATTTGATCCGCCGCCAAAATCAAATAGCTTTACTTTATCAGAAAAAAAATCTATTACATGTTTTAAAAGCAAATGCATACTTCCGGAATTTTCTTTTTTATTGATAACTGTTCCTTTTAAAAAAAAGGCATGAAAGTCATTAAATATAAAATGGGCCAAGGCTTTGCAATTCCCTTTTTCATCGTTCACTTGAAAAGAAATTAAATGATTTACTTTCTGGGCATTTTTTAAAAGTTGCTCAAATAAGGAAATGGATTTTGTTGAAAGTGATAAATCGTTTTTTAAAAAGGGATAAAGGTGTTTTTTAGATAATGGAATTACTTCATCCTTATTTATCTCGATTACTTTTAGATTTAAATCAATAGCTTTTTGAATGTTCCTGCGTGTATTCTGATTGAATTGGTATTCTTCGTTATAATCAATTACAAAAGTATTTTTAGGTTTAATAAATTCATTAGAAATGGAATTGTAGGCATTCCATTCCAGATCAATTAATTTGAATTTGTTGGTTACATAATCGTAAAACAATTGTTCAATTTCATTATTTGTTTTACCATAAACGCCGAGTTGCGAAGTAAATGGCGGCTGAGGTAAGTAATGAATTCCAAATTTAGATTTATGTGTTAAAGGAAAAATACTTTCGTAATCATTTATGATTAAAGCATCCCAGCCGGGCGAAGTTGCATTAAGGTAAAACGATTGTGCAAATACAAATGGAAAAACAGATTTTAAAACAGTGGAATCCCATTTTTTAAAATCGATTTGATCATGCTTTATGTGTTGAATAATTTGCATTTAAAAAATCGATCTCTTTTTAAATTTCAAAGCCAATTCAATAGGAAGAGTTGCTTTGTTAATGGTAAAATATGGGATTAAATCTCCTCCAAAACCTCTAAAGAACTTTTCAACTCCTTTAAGCATAGATCCTTCAAAATCAAAGATTGTACAATTTAATTCTTTTGCTTTTTCAATACATTTTAAAACAAGCAGGTTGTTAATGCCTTGAATTCCGGATTTTTTATTTACGGCGCCAAAAAGATAATAACATGTATTGAAATCGTAAATGCAAAAAACTTGCCCTAGCACTTCATTATTTTTTTTTGCTGTAACCGAAAATGAATTTTTTTCATCAGCAAATTTTAGAAAAATGTTTTTCAATTCATTTTCGTAAACGTTTGCACCAACATCTAACAAATGTTGTTTGAAGTAATGAAATAAATCTTCATTTTTTATTTGGTTAAAACCAACTTCACTATTTTCTTTAATTGCTTTTTGAATCGCATTTCTATGCTTTGCATCAAAGTTGGAAACAATAGATTCCAATGGATTATTCAAGTCAATACGATAAGTGTAATTTGGAATTACTTTATAATTATTCCATATGAAAGGTTGAAGATCAGTAATAGTTGAGGGAACAGCCAACACAACAAGTTGTGATTTATGAGATTCTATAAAATCGCACATAAGATTCATCAACTCTTTTTTAAAATTGTTTTGAGCTGATTTGTTTTGGTGATTAGATTCAAAAAACAATCCGCAATTCGGCGTGTATGGCGGTAATTTTAAAAAAGAAACACCTGCTTTTTTTGTTTTTAAAAAATAAAAACCACCAATTAATTTTTCTTCACTTTGGAAAATACCAAATAATTGAATGGCTGAACCATAAACCGATAACCATTTTTCACTTCCAAAAACACCAATGTGTTTTTCTGCTTTTTCTGCAAATGTTGTTGCATTTGAAATGGGTTTTATGGAATAATTGCTTGGCATCTAAAAAATTAATTATTCCGAATAGCTGTTGTTGAATTTGCTTGTGCTTTTGGCATAATTGTAAGTTCATTAATGTTTACATGATCCGGTCGGCTGGCAACCCAATAGATGGTTTCGGCAATGTCTTCAGCATATAAAGGCGTTAGTCCTTCGTATACTTTTTTTGCGCGTTCTTCATCTCCGTGAAAACGAACAATGGAAAACTCGGTTTCAACCATTCCTGGATGAATAGCTGTTACTTTAATGCCATAAGGTAGCAACTCAATGCGCATGGCTTTGTTTAATGCATCAACAGCATGTTTTGTTGAGCAATACACATTACCGTTTGCATATACTTCCTTACCGGCAATTGAACCAATGTTAATGATTTGTGCCTGCCCGGCAGTTTTTAAAAGCGGGATTACTTCTTTGGTTGTATACAATAAACCTTTCAAATTGGTATCAATCATTTTTTCCCAATCGTCAAGTAACCCATTTTCCAAAGTCCCTAAACCAGATGCTAATCCAGCATTATTTACTAAAACGTTAATTGCCTTCCAATTTTCAGGAATGGATGCAATAGCAGTTTTTACTTCTTCGTAATTTCTTATGTCAAAACAAAGTGAAAGTACTTTTGTGCCGTTCTGTTTTAGTTTTGTTTCTAATTTATCTAATCGTTCTTTTCGTCTTCCAGTAATGATAACATCGTATCCGTTTTTTGCAAATTGCAATGTTGTTGCTTCTCCTATTCCTGAAGTTGCGCCTGTTATTAATGCGATCATGATTTAGTGAGTAGAATTAATTTTACTTTGTTTTTTTCCTAGGGTGCTGTTTTTGTAGCCATACATAAAGTACACTACCAATCCTATCAATAGCCAAATGGAAAACAGAAGCCAGTTGGTCCAGCCCATTCCCGTTAGTAAATAGCAACACGATAATAAACCTAAAACTGGAATGAGCGAATAATTTTTGATAAAAGACAAGCCTGCAATAACTAACCAGAACACATAAAAAATCACCATCGGAAAATTAATTGTTGTAGAATTACCTTCCACTGTGTTATAAATAGAATGAGGAACGTAAATAAAAATTAAAACAAATGAAATTATTGTAATTACAGGAATTATCCATTTGGAATTAATATAAGGCAATTTGAATTTTCCTTTTTCTCTTTCGGAAGTATCTTTTGGCAAAGTGAGAACTCCTCCACAAACCAACACAAAGGCAAACAAGGTTCCTATGCTCGTAAAGTCAAGTACAAAATTTTCATCAGTAAAGAAAATAGGCAAACCCACTACCAAACCTGTTATAATAGTTGAAAATCCGGGGGTTTTGTATTTAGGATGAATACTTGAAAAACGTTTTGGTAGTAACCCATCCCGGCTCATGCTCATCCAAATACGTGGTTGCCCCATTTGAAAAACCAGCAATACACTAGTCATGGCAACAACAGCG
>CAZTCG010000085.1:0-7155 GCA_964612005.1 uncultured Flavobacteriaceae bacterium
AGCCGAAAAAAATGTGGCATTTAGTAAGCAATTACTGCAAGCAGAAAAGCTCAAATTTGAAAACGGAGAAAGTTCTTTGTTTTTATTAAATACTCGTGAAACCAAGTGGTTGGAGTCGGAGTTAAAATTAGCAGAATACAGGGCAAAATTTATTAAACTTTATTTTGAATTGATTTACACTAAAGGTGATGTCAATTATCAGCTGTAATTAAGGTATTCAATTTTGACCTACAAAAAACCCCAGCAATTGCTGGGGTTTTTTGTTTTGTGGTCCCGCCGCGACTCGAACGCGGAACCCTCAGCTTAGAAGGCTGATGCTCTATCCAGTTGAGCTACGGGACCAAACGAGGGCGCAAATATAGATATTTTGATAAAATCAGCAAACAACAAAATGAAAAATATTAAAAAAATCGTTTTATAATTTGCATCAATATTCCTTGTTATTTAAATTTTTAATTGTTTAATAACCGGAAGATCTCTCTCTTCTTTTTCTATCTGAACTAAAATTTCCACCTTCTCTTTTTCCTTTATCAGAAAATCTGTTCGATGATGGTTTATCTTTTCCAAATTTACTTCTACCTCTATCTCCACCATTATTTTTAAAATCGAAATTTGATTTTCCTTTTGAATATCTCTCAGAACGTTTTCCGTCTCCTCTTGAAGAATCATTTTTACGTTGAGAAAGTTCTAAGCTAATTTTTCTATCGTTAAAGAATAGCTGATCTTCGTTCAAAGCAAGGAATTTATCTTTAAACTGTGTTTCGGTTTCAAAAAATGAGAAACTATTTTTAACATCAATATTAAACAGCATACGTGCTTGTACACCGCTATAATCAATCATTAAATCTTTTAAGCTCTGGCGATTTAAACCGTCCATTTCTCCTAAATTGATAAAGAATCTTGAAGTACGGTTGTTGTTTTCACCACGCGATGAGTTTTCTTCCAAATCAGGTGAGTTTTGGTAGTATTCCAAGAAACGGTTGAACTCTTCGGAAACAAATCGCTTGATGATTTCTTCCTTACTTAAATCAGCCAATTCGTCCATAATTTTTGGTAAGTATGATTCAATCTCTTTTTCATTTACACTTACATTATGAAGTTTATGAACTAGATTAAATAATTGTCTTTCGCAAACCTGAACACCAGTAGGTATAGAACCTTTTACGAATTTTCTATTGATAATTCGTTCAATATCTTTAATTCTGTAAGTATCTTTTGAAGTAACAATTGCTATAGATTGACCTTTTTTCCCTGCACGAGCAGTTCTTCCGCTTCTATGGGTATAGTTTTCAGTTTCCTCAGGTAAATTATAATTAATAACATGTGTAATATCATTAACATCAATTCCGCGGGCAGCAACATCTGTTGCAACTAACATTTGAAGCATTCTGCTTCTGAAACGCTTCATAACAAAATCACGTTGCGATTGTGATAAATCACCGTGTAATGCATCTGCGCTATATCCGTCTTTTATTAAAGCATCAGCCACTTCTTGTGTTTCTGCTTTGGTGCGGCAAAAAATAATTCCAAAAATATCTGGATTAAAATCAACTACACGTTTTAACGCAAGGTATCTGTTTCTTCCTTGCACAACATAATATACATGTTCAATGTTTTCAGCACCTTCATTTTTTTTGCCTACACTTAACTCAATAGGTTGATGCATGTAGTTTTTAGAAATTTGAGAAACCTCTCTTGGCATGGTAGCTGAAAATAACCAAGTGTTTTTTGTTTTTGGGGTTTCATCTAAAATCAAATCAAGATCTTCCTTAAAGCCCATATTCAGCATTTCATCTGCCTCATCTAATACTACAATTTCAACTTGTTTTAAATCGATTGCTTTTCTTTCTATTAGATCAACTAATCTTCCCGGAGTTGCAACTACAACATGACATCCAGATTTGATATCACGAATTTGTTTTTCAATACTAGTGCCGCCATAAACTGCAACTACCTTAAATCCTTTTAAATACTTACTGTAATTCTCTAAATCTTTTGCAATTTGAACTCCCAACTCACGTGTCGGGCTTAAAACCAATCCTTGTATTGTGCGTTTTTCTACTTCAATATTATTAAGCATTGGTAAGCCAAATGCTGCTGTTTTTCCTGTTCCGGTTTGTGCTAAACCAACTACATCGGTTTTATTTCCAATTAAATTGGAAAGTGTTTGCTGTTGAATAGGTGTAGGAGTTTGAAATCCTAAATCGGCAATAGCTTGTTGCAGCCTGCTGTCCAGGCCAAATTGTTCAAAGGTCATTTTTTAATTTTTTAATGTTTAAAACTGTTTAAGAGATCAAACAGTCACGCAGAAAATCAAGCAGTCAAATGTGCCAAAACGGGCCGTCGAGTACTTTTCTTAAATAGGCGTTGACTAGGTTTAGCCTCTAAATTCGTTTGCAAATGTAAACTAAATATTTGAATAAATTTATTTTTTATTCATAATCAATGAATTATGCCAAAAACAGAGCCCTTTATTTTTTGATAGTGATATTAAAATCAATGATTTTAGGTGGCAAACAAGAGAATTCGGTGCATGCCATAAATTCTAATCTTCCGGTAATTTGTTTTAACTGAACTGATTTTAAATGTATACGTTGTTTGAAAATTGCATGGTCAGAAAAAGATTTTACTTCCATTGCAAAAACTTCTGAAAATAATGTTTTAGGTTCAGGTTCTACTATTTTTCCAATTAATAAGTAACCATCTTCTTCATCAAAAGCAATACTGGTAGCGATTGGTCCATCTCCACTTTGATTGATAGAGTAAATGTGCCAATCTTTTTCAATTTCGGCAGTAATTATAATGAAACCTGATGTATCGTTAGTACTTTGATAATTAAAAAGCCACTTCACGGGTTGATATGCAACTTGAGAAGTGGCTTTAAAAACAAACAACAATGAAAAAACTATAAGAAAGCGTGTCAAATTACCTCATTAGAATTTTACTTTGTGAACGCGATGAATAGGAATTACAATTCCTTTTTTTAAGATAACCCTTTTATCAGTAATCCCCCAAATGGTTGTATTAACTACCTTGTGTGAAACGCTATCCTGAAAATATATTTTAATTTTAGATTGTTCTAAATTTCCTAAAGATAAAGCTCTGTTTAAGTCAGCTAAGCGTTCGCCTCTTGCATCACTGGTTGTTAAAACGTCTGTTTCAGGAAATTTCAATTCAGCGATGGCTTCTTTATCAATTAATTGGTAGTTTGATTCCATAAAATAACGTTTAAAATTGTGTAAATAATTATACTTTAAAGGTACTATTAATGTTTCAAAAAAAACAAAAATTATTTTAAAAGTTTAGCAATTATTTTTGCTAATTCTGCTGAGTATTGAGAACCAATTCTATAGGTTAATCCATCTTTGTCTTTTAATTCTACAAATTCGTCACCGCCGGTGTAAAATCGTATAATACCATTACTGTGAAGGTTATAAACCGGTCTCCTGAACCAATTTGGTTTATAACGAAGCTTTTTTACGGTATGCACATTTCTTAAATCGATTTTTACCCTGCGTGCATTCCAAAATCCATCTAGTAAAATATAATTTTCATATACACGCGTGTGAGTATGCAAAACGAAAACAAGTAGGGCAGAAATTAATAAAATAAACAGGCCTAGCAAGAAGAAAACCTCACCTGATCGGGGAAAATTACCAGCAGGATAAGGAACAATTTCGATACCGGAAACTTCAACTGGTTTAGGATTCTCGCTCCAGTAATAACCAATAAAACAAAAGAGTGCAAGTCCCATTCGTAATGTGACAGAGAATTTATTGTGACCAAGAAATTGTTTTTCTTCAAATATTAAATCCTCATGATTCATCTAGGCTAATTTCTAATGTTTCAGTGGTGTTATCTGTAACCATAAAGCGTTTATCGATTCGTTTACCAACTATCCAAATTATTTGATTATTAGTTGTGAGTAACCATTGCTCTTTTTTCTCGAATTCAGAGTATTTATTATTAACGAAAAAATCACTTAATTTTTTTTTGCCATTCATGCCTATAGGATAGTAATAGTCGCCATTTTCCCATTTTCTAAGTTGTAGTGGAAAGGTTAATTTACCGATATCAAAACATCCAACTTTTTGTGATTTATTTATGAATGCCCCGGAATGAAAATTTAACTTTAAGAAAATAGGGTTATTAATTTGTTTGTCATGCAAACTAATGTTGAAAGTATCGGAAAGTGAATTGATTTTATTTTCAGAAAAAATAATTCTTCCTCTATCTATTAAGCAAGTGAATTTAGTGCCTAAAATTTTTTTTCCGGATTGAGGATTAAAAATCATCTCTTTTAACTGGAATGTTAATTCGGATGAAAAATTATAGCGTTGCAATAAATGATGCAATATTAAATCTAAAAATGGTAACTGAATTAGTTCAGAAATTTTAATTATAGATTGATTATTTTCAATAAGTGTAACTGAATTTAATTCTTGTTGCATTTTATAGTCAACATATTTTGCAACATCTGAAAATATTGAAATCTCTTTTTTTAAAGTGTATTCTAGTTCAGGATTAATTGTTTTAATTATGGGAATCAGTTGATGTCTTAATTGATTTCTGAGGTATTTTGTCTCTCTGTTCGAACTGTCTTCTACAAATGGAATGTTGTTTTCTTTTTGATACGAAGTTATTTCATCAGTTGTAGCAAATAATAGCGGTCTGATTATCCATTCCTGTTGTTCAGGAATTCCTTTTAATCCATTTATTCCAGTTCCTCTAAAAAGATTGATGAAAAAAGTTTCTATTGTATCATTTAAGTGATGAGCAGTGATTAAATAATCAAAATGAAATTCGTTTCTTAATTCTTTAAACCAATTATATCGTAATTCACGAGCAGCCATTTGAATTGACAATTTTTTTTTATTGGCGTATTCTGCTGTATTGAATTTTCTGCTAAAAACCTTTGTATTTTTATTACCGAAATAATCAAGCACAAATTCTTCATCTCGATTGGCTTCATTGTTGCGTAAACAAAAATTGCAGTGTGCAACTGAAAATGTAAGATTGCTTTTTTCTATTAAGTCTGCTAAAACCATAGAATCTCTTCCTCCACTAACTGCTAAAAGTAGCTTTGAATCGGTATTAAACCATTTTTTATTATTAATGTGTTTCTGAAATTGTTGAAGCAGCATAAAACAAAGTTAAGCATTTCATAAAGTATAATTAGTGGATAAATTAATTTAAAAGCATCTTTCATAATATTTTTTAACTACTATTAAAAAATTACTCTTTTAAATTGTTGTTACAATTAATCAATTCAAAATGTATCTTTACCGTTGTGAAAAAACTATTCAGTGTTTTAAAATATATCAAAGGGTATTGGGGTTATGCATCATTGAATATCTTGTTTAATGTCTTGTTTTCTTTTTTTTCTGTATTCTCTATCACATTAGTGATTCCATTTTTAGACCTCTTATTTCAACAGAATGAAAAGCTTATTGCTTATAGTTTAAAACCAAAACCTTCACTTGGTTTATCTGCTAATTCGGTTTCTGAGTTTTTTTATTATAAGATGTCAACTTTTATCACGCAACATGGAACTGATGCTGCATCAATTTCAAAAGGAAAATTAGAGGCATTATTGTTTGTATGTGTTTCTGTTGCTATTTTGATTTTTTGTAAGAACTTATTTAGATACATGGCTATGTTTTTTTTAGCTCCCATCAGAAATGGTGTGGTAAGAGATTTACGAAATAAATTAATGAAAAAATCACTCGATTTGCCATTGTCATATTATAGCAATGAGCGAAAAGGAGATATCATTAGCAGAATGACCACTGATGTACAGGAAATAGAATGGAGCATTATGCAAACTTTGGAACTTGTTTTTAGAGAGCCATTGTTGATTATCATTTCGGTTATTATGCTTGTAAATATAAGTCCGTATCTAACCTTGTATGTTTTATTATTATTGCCGGTTGCCGGATTAATTGTGAGTATTGTAGGTAAAAGTTTAAAAAAATCTGCAATTAAAAGTAAAGCAGTTTACGGGGCATTATTTAGTATTATGGAAGAAACTTTAGGTGCACTTAAAGTGATTAAAGGGTTTTCGGCTGAACATTTTTTACTCAAAAAATTTGCAGCTACCAATCAGCAACATTACAAGCTTTCAGTAAGCATTTATCGAAAAACAGATTTAGCTTCACCAATTAGCGAATCAGTTGTGGTTGCAGTGTTAATGTTTGTGATGTTTTTAGGTGGTTCCATGGTGTTAACAGATGGTAGTTTAAGTGCTGCAGCATTTATGGGGTATTTTGCTGTTGCATCACAGATTTTGCCACCAATAAAACAGATTACAGTAGCTTATAATAATATACAAAAAGGAGTTGCGTCTGAGGAACGTATTGAAAAGATATTAGATGCTGACATTAAAATTTATGAACCTACAAATCCTAAACAACTAAGCGCTTTTGAAAAAAACATAGAATTCAATAATGTTTCATTTGCCTATACAAAAGGAGATCAGGGTTACGTACTAAAAAATATCTCAGTAAAAATAGAAAAAGGAAAAACTATTGCATTAGTCGGTCAGTCCGGTTCGGGTAAAACAACCATGGCAGATATGATTCCGAGGTTTTACGATCCTAGTTTAGGTGAAATTTGCATTGATGGTATTTCTCTGAAAGATTTATCGATTAACACAATAAGAAATTTTATGGGTATTGTATCTCAAGAACCCATATTATTTAATGATACCATACACAATAATATTGCTTTCGGAATAGATAATGCCTCGCGAGAAGATGTTATTAAGGCGGCAAAAATTGCAAATGCTCATGAATTTATTTCAGCTTTAGTTGATGGTTACGAAAGTAATGTTGGCGACAGAGGAAGTAAATTGAGTGGCGGACAGAAACAACGAATTTCTATTGCCAGGGCTATACTTAAAAATCCTCCAATACTTATTTTAGATGAAGCTACATCAGCACTGGATACCGAAAGTGAGCGTATTGTACAAGATGCGCTAAATAGCTTGATGAAAAACAGAACCTCTATAATAATTGCTCATCGATTATCTACCATAGTTCATGCAGATGAAATAATTGTTTTACAACAAGGCGAAATTATTGAGCGAGGTAATCATCAAGAATTATTGCTCAAAAATGGCACCTACAAAAGATTATACGATCTTCAAAGTTTTAA
>CAZTCG010000086.1:0-2895 GCA_964612005.1 uncultured Flavobacteriaceae bacterium
TGTTTTTGTAAATTTTAGCTCTATTTATGTTTGTCATCAACATTAAAACTTCGTTTTTGTTAAAACATTTACAACAGTAATAACCTATAAAATAAACTAAAATAAAATTATTTTTATTATAAACCAATTATTTAACAGAAAAATTAAACAAAATAACGAGTGTTTATTTTTAATTTATGCGTTTGTTATTCTTACGTTTTTAAAATACTTTTAGTTTCTTTTTACTTATTATTTTAATAAATCCCAAATGAAATTTATTTCTACACTTTTTGCTTTATTATTTTTTTTAAACGTACATGCCCAAAAATACCATCGCGTTAAAATTAATCTTCAACATCAAAACATTAATCGTTTAGCTCAATTGGGTATTGCTGTTGATCATGGTGAGTACAAGAAAGGAATTCATTTTATCTCCGATTTATCCGATGATGAAATTGAAAAAGTAAAAAACAATGGTTTCAATTATCAAGTGTTAATTCAGGATGTAGAACAACATTACATTCAGCAAAATGCTACATTAAAAAATTACAACCCCCATCAATCTATACTAAACTCATCTAGTTGTAAAACCTGTCCACAGTTTCAAACACCAAGTAAATTTAACCTAGGAAGCATGGGTGGTTTTTTTACGTACCAGGAAATGCTAAACAACTTGGATAGTATGGCAGCAAAATTTCCGCAACTGATTTCGCAGCGCCAAATTATTGACACCACACATACCCTAAACGGCAATCAATTGTATTGGTTAAAAATTAGCGATAATCCCAATAGTAACGAAACTGAACCTCAAATTTTATATACTTCCTTACATCATGCGCGCGAAGCAGAATCACTCTCGCAATTAATTTTTTACATGTGGTATTTATTGGAAAACTACAACACCAACGATGAAATTCGTTACCTCGTAGATAATACTGAAATGTATTTTATTCCTTGCATCAACCCGGATGGCTACATTTATAATGAAACCACCAATCCTAATGGCGGTGGTATGTGGAGAAAAAACAGAAGAGATAATGGAGACGGTTCTTTTGGTGTTGACCTCAACCGAAATTATGGCGATCACTGGGGATATGATGATAATGGTTCTTCTCCCGATCCTACATCTGATACTTACCGAGGTACCGCTGGCTTTTCAGAAATAGAAACACAACTGGTGCGTGATTTTTGTAATTCTCATCAGTTTAAACTGGCACTAAACAATCACACTTACAGTAATCTCCTAATTTATCCTTGGGGCTACATAGCCAGTTTTCAAACACCAGATTCGCTCATCTTTCAAAATTTCGCAAAACGTATGACAAAGTGCAGTGGTTTTAGTTATGGTACCGGCAACGAAACAGTTGGCTATTTGGTAAACGGCGATAGCGACGACTGGATGTATGGCGAACAACAAAGCAAGCCATTAATTTTAGCGATGACACCTGAGGCCGGCAACTCATCAGACGGCTTTTGGCCTGCAATTAATCGCATTGTGGAAATTGCAAAAGTAACCATGGATCAAAATTTATCACTCGCCCGGCTAGCAAATAAGTACGCAGAGACAGAAAGTATTCAGGAAAAATTCATCAGCTCCACAAACGAATACGTCAAATTTAATTTTAAACGACTTGGTTTAGAGAACGGAAGTTTTACCGTATCGCTCATTCCGCTTGGAAATAATATTGCTGCTGTTGGTGCGCCAAAAGTATTTAATAATCCAGCGCATTTCCAAACCTTTAATGACTCCATTTTCATAACACTACAAGCCGGATTACAACAAGGAGAATTGGTGAAATATATCATTGCTACCAACAACGGAAACTATTCTCATCATGATACAATTACTCGAATTTATGGTCAGCCTGTTGTTGCTTATGCTAATTCTTGTAGTGCTATAAGTGGCTTTACAAATGCAGGTTGGGGAATTTCATCTACTCAATTTGTAAGTGCAGGCGGTAGTTTAACCGATAGTCCAAATGGCTTTTATCCAAATAATGTTTCAGAAACAGTTACAACTTCTTCTTTTATTAATTTAAGCGATGCCTTGGCTGCAACACTTTCCTTTAACGCAAAATGGGATATTGAAAAAGGATATGATTATGTGGAATTAATGGTTTCTACAGACGGAACAAGCTATACACCAATTTGTGGTAAATACACGGTTAAAGGCAGCGATTTTCAAAATAATGGCTTACCACTTTACGATGGAAGACAACTAGAATGGCTGAAGGAAAACATTGATCTATCTGATTATTTAGGACAAAATATTAAGTTACGATTTAAATTAACTTCGGATGGTTGGGTTAACGCAGATGGTTTTTATGTGGACGATATTGAAGTTTTAAAAATTACAAATGTAGGTTTAGCAAATCAAAACACGAATGCTAATTTATTTCAGGTATATCCCAATCCGGCAAGTAATGAAATTACCATTCATTCAGGCACTTCCCGGCAAAATGAAAGTTTTACCATTCAATTGCTCGATGCATTAGGAAAAGTAGTAGAAGAAAAAAATAATTGTTCATTTAATTCAAAACTATCCATAAATGAATTGCCTGATGGGATTTATTTTTTAAACATCATCCGTGAAAATAAAATAGAATATCGTTCACCTCTAGCTATTATACGTTAATTATTTTTACTCATTTATATTGTGAAAAAATTAGTAAATGCCGAACTTGGAAGAATAAGTATTGAGGAGTTTAAAGAAGCTCAAAAAACACCAATAGTTATTGTACTTGATAACATTAGAAGTCTAAATAATGTAGGCTCAGCTTTTCGTACTGCTGATTCATTTTTGTTGGAAGCTATTTATTTGTGTGGCGTTACCGGTACACCTCCCAATCCGGAAATTCATAAAACTGCACTTGGAGCAACAGAATCCGTTAAGTGGAAAAAATTTTCAACTACAAT
>CAZTCG010000086.1:2905-7094 GCA_964612005.1 uncultured Flavobacteriaceae bacterium
TCGGCAGAACAAACAGAACATCCTACGTTTTTACAAAATATAGTAGTAAATATACATGAAAAATATGCCCTAGTTTTTGGAAACGAAGTATACGGAGTTGAACAAGAGGTCATCAATGAGTCCGACAAAATCATTGAAATACCTCAGTATGGCAGCAAACATTCTTTAAATGTAGCTGTTAGTATTGGTATTGTAAGTTGGGAATTTGTAAAACAATTTAGGCACTAAACCGTGTAACAAAATAACGTTTTGCAATTGGTAATAATGTTTCTTCTAATGGAACTTTCACTGAACAATCAAATGCATAAACAGCAGGGTTAGGTAATTCCTTGTGCTTAGCAATTAAATCAATTTTAATATTTTCGTAAGAAATAGTTAATGAGCTTTGGTAATGCTCGAGTTCTCTTACATGCAAAGCCCGATATTTTTTTTCATCGTAATTTACCAAACTCATCTCGTACTGATAAGCATAAATATCTTTTTCATTCGTAAAATGTAATAACAAATAACCTGCATCTTTATGTAATGGAGAAATCCCTACCGTTTTCATGTTCATGTGTTCTTCTACCCATTCGTAAATAGTTTTTCCATCCTGTATGTTTTGTGCCAACAACGGCATAGCGTAATCAACAATTTGATTAATGGTTTCAAAAAGTTCGTTTTGTTCTTCCTTATTTTTATACCTTAGTTTTCCATTAATAAAGTCGAAACCAGTTAAGTCCTTAGGCTGATGCTCTTTTAATTCATCTTGGCTCTTTTTAAGTAAGAATAAGTTTTTATAATGATCGATGAGTTCAGCTAAATCAGGATATATTTTATTCACACGATAATTTTCTTTTACTTCTTGTAAATACGCTAGCAATAAATACTGCTTTAACTCAAAATCAACATAATTTTCAGTAAGCCAATCTTTGGTTAATTTTCCCATAAATCAATCAATGAATTATTTATCGATTATACTTTTTGATTTAAAAAATGTTTCAAAGTAATTGTTAAAACAAGATTGTTAAAAATTAACAGTGTTGAACGAGTAGCTGCTCAAAAAAATTAGTTGCTTTGTTTAGTTAAAATGTATCATTCAATTTATTAAAAATAAAATTCATTAATCATGGAACCACGCATTAAAAGTACTTTAGTTATCGTATTTCTTATTGTATCAATTTTTACATCTTGTGTGCCCGGTAAAAAATTTGAAGAATTAGAGGCTAAAGAAAAATCGTGTCAAAGCGAACTAGCCGCTCTGAAAATGAGCACGCAGCAAATGGATGAGAAACTAAAAGGTTTAAATGAAACTTTAGCAAAAGATTTAAAAGAGTTGGATGGATTAAGAAGAGACACCGCAATTGGTGGATCCAGCTATAGAAATCTTACTGTTAAATACGACAAACTAAACACATTAAACGAACAGTTAATGGATAAATTAAATAAATTGTTGTCTAGCAGTGAACAAGACAATGCAAAATTGAGTGGCGATTTACAACTTACCAAAGAACAGTTATTGAAAAAAGAAGATGAGTTGAAACTATTGGAAGCACAACTTAAAAAACAACAAGCAGAATTAGAATTACTTTCCAATCAATTAAATAAACAAAAAAGTGATTTAGAAACATTATCTGCTCAATTAAAACAACGTGAACAACGAGTGAACGAACTGGAAACAGTTTTAAAAAACAAAGATCAGGCTGTACTTGATTTAAAAAAGAAATTACAAGATGCGTTGTTTAATTTTGAAAATAAAGGACTTACAATCACTCAAAAAAACGGTAAGGTGTATGTTTCAATGGATGAAAGTTTATTGTTTGCTAGCGGCAAAACGGCTGTTGAACCAAAAGGAGTAGAGGCATTAAAAAATGTTGCGAAAGTATTGGAACAAAACAAAGACATTAATGTAATGGTAGAAGGGCATACCGACGATGTGCCAATGGTAGGTAAAGGCGAAATAAAAGACAATTGGGATTTAAGTGTAATGCGTGCCACATCGGTTACAAAAATTATGTTACAAAGTGCTTCAGGCCTCGATCCAAAACGTATTACCTCATCAGGAAGAGGAGAATTTTTTCCCATTGATCCGGCAAAAACAGAGGAAGCGAGAAAAAAGAACAGAAGAACAGAAATTATTTTAACTCCTAAACTAGACGAATTATTTAAAGTACTTGAAAGTAATTAAGATTGCTGAAAAATAAATGAGTAGATTTCAGTAGGTAATTAAAATCAAATCCACTAATTTTCGATTTGAAAATAAAAATCAAATGAAAAAAACAATTTTATTAATGCTAATCACTTTGATTAGTTTTAATTATGCAAACGCGCAATACAAAAATGTTACTGCAGTAGAATTCAAAAGTTTAATTGAAAAACAAAAGGGAATTGTTATTGATTTAAGAACGCCGGATGAAATAAAAAAAGGAAAAATTAAAGGCGCTACTGAGATTGATTTTTTAGCAGTGGACTTCAATAAAGAAGCTGAAAAACTCGATAAATCAAAAACGTATTATTTATATTGTGCCGGGGGCGGAAGAAGCGCAGATGCTGCAGAACTACTTACTTCTAAAGGATTTAAGAACGTTGTTAATTTAGAAAAAGGATTTTCCGATTGGAAAAAACAAAATTTTGAAATCGAAAAAAAACCGTAAGCATTGTCAGAAAAAATTAAACGCATAGCCATTTTAGGCAGCACCGGAAGTATTGGAACACAAGCTCTGGAAGTAATTAAAGCCAATCCACAACACTTTTCTGCTGAAGTATTGGCAGCACACTCCAATGCAGATTTATTAATTAAACAAGCATTGGAGTTTGATCCGAATGCAGTTGTAATTGTAGATGAATCAAAATACCTTTTTGTAAAAGAAGCATTAAAAAATACAGATGTAAAAGTGTATGCCGGCTCAAAAGCACTGGAACAAATTGTAGAAATGAGCAGTATAGATCTTGTACTTACTGCCATTGTTGGTTATGCAGGATTAGCGTCAACGCTTAATGCCATTCAACATCAAAAAAATATAGCCCTAGCTAATAAAGAAACGCTTGTTGTTGCCGGAGATTTAGTAACAAAATTGGCTTATGAAAAAGCGGTAAATATTTATCCGGTGGACAGTGAACATTCAGCCATTTTTCAATGTCTGGCTGGAGAGTTTGAAAATAAAATTGAAAAAATTTATTTAACCGCTAGCGGTGGTCCATTCAGAGGAAAAACTAAAGAATTTTTAACGCAGGTAAAAAAAGAACAAGCATTAAAGCATCCCAATTGGACAATGGGTGCAAAAATCACCATCGATTCTGCATCATTAATGAATAAAGGTTTGGAAGTAATTGAAGCAAAATGGTTATTTCAATTGAAGCCGGAACAAATCGATGTAATTGTGCATCCGCAAAGTATTATTCATAGCATTGTGCAGTTTAATGATGGCAGCATGAAAGCACAAATGGGTTTACCTGATATGAAATTACCTATACAATATGCGATGGCATATCCTCAGCGTGTTCAAAGTGATTTCCCGCGATTCGATTTTTTAAATTATCCGCAATTAACCTTTGAAAAAGCAGATACAACTACCTTCAGAAATCTTAAATTAGCTTATCAAGCTATGAAAAAAGGAGGGAATAGTGCCTGTATTTTAAACGCAGCAAATGAGGTGGTAGTAGATGCTTTCTTAAAAGACAAAATTGGGTTTTTAGAAATGAGTGATGTGATTGAAAAGTGCTTATTAAAAGCTTCCTTTATTAGTAATCCAACTTATGAAAATTATGTGGATAGTGACAGAGAAACTCGCCAACTTGCAGATTCATTTTTGAAGTGAAAATCTAAGATAGTTCTATATTTTGGTTGTTTTTTGTTTGAGGTTTCTTGTTTGATTGTTTCTTGTTTGAGGCTTGGGTGTTTGATTGTTTCTTGTTTGAAAGTTCTTTCTTCTGTCACTTCGAGCGAAGTCGAGAAGTCGACATACAATTGTCTCTACAGCGCTCGACCTAACAAATTCATTTTTTAAATTTTATAAAGATCAAAAAATCGTAAATCCTAAAATCGTAAATATATTTTGTCATACTGAACCCCGTGAAGGATCTAAAAAAGGATGCTTCTTTCTACATCATGAAGTTTTGTAGCAAAATAAAAAAGCCCTCCATTACTGAAGAGCTTTTTTACATAAGGTTATCCTTTATTAATATTATTTCTATTTCTTAATCTTTAATA
>CAZTCG010000087.1:0-7091 GCA_964612005.1 uncultured Flavobacteriaceae bacterium
GTGAAATTTATAAATCATCTCCTAAATCCTATAAAGATTTACCTGTTCGATTGGCAGAATTCGGAACAGTTTATCGTTACGAGCAACATGGTGAGTTACACGGATTAACTCGTGTGCGTGGATTTACACAAGATGATGCGCATTTATTCTGCAGACCAGATCAAGTAAAAGAAGAATTTTGTAAAGTAATTGATTTGGTGCTTTATGTTTTTAATGCACTAGGATTTACTGAATATACTGCTCAGATTTCTTTACGCGATAAAGAAGACAGGGCAAAATATATTGGATCTGAAGAGAATTGGAATCTTGCAGAGCAAGCCATTATTGATTCAGCTGCAGAGAAAGGGTTAAAAACTGTTGTGGAATATGGTGAAGCAGCATTTTATGGTCCGAAACTCGACTTCATGGTGAAAGACGCTATTGGACGCAGATGGCAATTGGGAACCATTCAGGTGGATTATAATTTACCTGAACGTTTTGAATTGGAATACACAGGATCAGATAATCAAAAACATCGTCCAGTTATGATTCATCGTGCACCTTTTGGTTCACTGGAGCGTTTCATTGCCGTATTAATTGAACATTGCGGTGGTAATTTTCCATTGTGGTTAACACCCGATCAAATTGCTATTTTACCTATTTCTGAAAAATACAATGATTACGCTCAGGAAGTATTGAATACTCTTTCTGCACTTGATATCAGAGGTTTCGTTGATGACAGAAACGAAAAAATAGGTAAAAAAATTCGTGATAACGAAGTAAAGAAAATTCCATTTATGCTAATTGTTGGTGAAAAAGAAGCAGCTGATCAAAAAGTTGCGGTTAGAAGGCATGGAAAAGGTGATGAAGGTGTATTTGGAATAAAAGAATTTGCTAATTTAGTGTCTCAAGAAATTGAGAACGATTTTAATAATAAAAAATAAGTTTAACTAAAAAACGGAGGTTACCATCAGTCAGCCATTCAAAAAGCCGGTAAATAATACCGGAGGTCCACAAAGACCATTTAATCCAGGTCAGCGCCCATTTAACAGAGGGCCACAGAAAAAAGAAGATGCACATCGCATCAATCAAAACATCACTGCTCGCCAAGTTAGGGTAGTGGGAGAAAATATCGAAACAGGTGTTTATTCTCTTTCAGAAGCATTAAGAATAGCAGAAGATGCGGGTTTAGATCTAGTTGAAATTGCTCCAAATATTGAACCGCCGGTTTGTAAGGTTGTCGATTATAAAAAGTTTCTTTATGAATTAAAAAAGAAACAAAAAGAAATAAAATCAAAAGCAGCTAAAGTAATTGTAAAAGAAATTCGATTCGGCCCTCATACCGATGAACACGATTACACATTCAAAAAAAATCATGCTGTTAAATTTCTTCAGGATGGTTGTAAAGTAAAAGCTTACGTATTTTTTAGAGGAAGAGAAATTGTATTTAAACAACAAGGTGAGATTTTATTGTTAAGATTTGCCAGCGAGTTGGAAGAATACGGAAAAGCAGAACAATTGCCATTATTGGAAGGAAAAAGAATGATCATGATTCTTTCTCCTAAAAAAACACCTAAATAATTCTTTAGCTAGAATAATTTATTTGTTAATATCTTTTTTTACTTTAAACTTTATTTTTAATTTTATTTAGCTGAAAATCAGCTTTATGTGTTTTAGTCTTGTTTTTATTAACAAGATGTTAACTCTTTTATTAATTTTACTGTCTGTAAGTTTTTCTGTTAAAACTAACAAAATAGTAAAAATAAGATAATAAAGGCTTTACATTTGCCACAAACAAATTAATCATGTTTGAAATTTTAAAAGATTTTGAATCAAAGTATTCACCTTTAAAAAAGAAGGGTTTAAGAATTGAGGGAATGAATATGATTGATCCCAAGCGTAAAAAGCATGTAATAATGGTTTCTAAACCATTTGTTTTTGATAACCGATCTTTACCTAAAATCTATCAGGGAATTGAAGTTAAGTCAAAAATTGAGGGAGCTTTACCAGATGAATTTAAAATTGAAACCGGTAAAGGTTATGTTTGGGCGCCACAACATTTTGAGAAATTTGTTGATCGTTGTTCAAATGAAATTAAAAAAACATTCAATAATCCAAATATGACGCGCAACGAAATGTTAGACGCTTTAGCGTTTGGAAATTTTGAAGAACACAAGAAAAAATGCGTTCAATTAATGCAGGAAGGTAAGATTCCGGTATTTAAAATGAATTAAAAATACGGTAGCCATTATTGTTTTTTGAATTAAACAAGGTTACTTTGAACGCAAAAAACCCCGGATTTCCGGGGTTTTTTGTTTTGTGTAAAAGACTATTTTTTACAAAATCCAACGAAATAAAAGGAATAAACTTCCTGATAAAATAATGGTTACAGGTAAAGTTAATACCCAAGCTAATAAAATATTGATAACCGTTTTCTTTTGAAGATTTTTTAATCCTTTTTTTGCTACCATACTACCTGCAATTCCACTTGATAACATATGAGTTGTACTTACCGGTAATCCTTTCCAGGTTGCCATACCAATACCAATTGAAGCTACAATTTCAGCGCTTGCGCCTTGAGCATAACTCATGTGTTGTTTTCCAATTTTTTCACCAATTGTTTTTACAACTCGTTTCCAACCAATCATGGTACCTAAACCCAGCGAAATTGAAATCATGATGATTACCCAGCCCGGTGCGTATTCCACTAATTTTTTAGCAGATTTAATTTCAAGTTCTAATATTTTTTTATCGTTTCCTGATATAGCAAAGTTTGGACTCTTTAATAATTTTTCTGCGCCTTTAGTTAATTTTACAACGTCTTTTCTTACGCCAAAACGTTCTGTAATAGCTACATCTTTTGATGAGAATTTTCCTTCAGTTACTTTTTTATAGTTGGCAGCGTGTTTTTTTACACTGTTATAATGTTTAAACTCATCTTCGCCAAATTTTGAAGTATCGGTATGAGCAATAATGTATTCAATTTTTGAAACATTTGCCGCAACGGATTGAACGTTCACTTTTTCATCCAAAGAAAAATAACCAGGTAAAATGGCAATTAAAATCATCATAATAATACCTACGCCTTTTTGGCCATCGTTTTGTCCGTGGAAAAAACTCACCATTCCACATGTTAACCACAATAACATACGCACCCAAATTGGAGGTTTTTTACCAGGTACAGGTTCTTTGTAAATGACTTCGCTTTTAATAAAACGTTTGAATATAAACATCATTATTATTGCTAATGAAAAACCGGCTAAAGGTGAAAGTAATAATGCTAACCCGGTATCTTTTGCTTTATCCCAATTAACAGCATTTCCGCCAAGATCGCCTGGTAAAAAGTAAAATGCCAAACCAATTCCTAAAATGGAACCAATTAATGTATGAGAACTTGATGCCGGGATACCAAAATACCATGTTCCGAAATTCCATGCAATTGAGCTAATTAGTAAAGCTAATACTAATGCAACTCCATGATATGGATTTGCGTCTACTAATACTTCCATTGGAAGTAAGTTTACAATTCCCATGGCAACAGCAATTCCGCCCAACAACACCCCAATAAAGTTTAATATACCACTGTAAACAACAGCCACAGTGGGTTTCATGCTGTTGGTATAAATTACAGTTGCAACTGCATTTGCTGTATCGTGAAATCCATTAATAAATTCGAAAAAACAAGCCAATAAAAGGCAAATAACTAAGAGAATAATTAAACCTGTTGCCATATTAAATTTTTTATAAAATTAAATTTAATTCGCACAATCATGGTTAAATTTATGTTACCTTATTGTTTATTTATTTTAATATTTAGGTGAAATTTATTTATTGCATATTTTAATATTAGATTTTTTATTTCAAAAAAGAATTAAATTCTATTTCGGAAGATGCTTCAATTTCACTGAAATTTTTATTGCACAAATCAATTATAAAATTCAATTCAGGAAATTGAGTGGCATCAATTATTTTATGAATTTTTTTTGTGCCGATAATTTGAATTTCCTCAAACTGTTTTAAAGAGTTAACTTTAAAATAATTTTTACCATTTTTATACTTTCTGTAAACAGGAAAAATAAATTCATTAGCATTAAAATTCATGGCATCACCTTTTTTATATAAAACTGCAAGTTACATAAAAGAACATTTCTCTGATAACACCAGACAATTACTAATTGTTTTACCCAACCGAAGAGGTGCACTTTTTTTAAAAAGGTATTTAAGTAAGCTTTATAATAAAACCATTTGGTTACCTAAAATAATCAGCATTGAAGAATTTATCTGTGATTTATCCGGTTTAAAAAGTGCAGATTCTATTTTAATGAGTGTATTGCTTTATGAAAGTTATCTGGAAATTATGCAAGCAAAAGCAGAATCATTTGATCAATTTATTAAATGGAGCGATATGATGATTCAGGATTTTAATGAAATAGACAGATACCTTGTTGATGCTGATGAATTATATAAAAATTTAAGTAACATCAAGGAAATTGAAAACTGGAGTTTGAGCAAGGATGATAAATCTGAATTGCAGTTGAACTACCTCCAATTTATGGATTCTGTGGGTGAAATCTATAAATTATTTCAACAAAAATTATTGCAAAAAGGTATTGCTTATCAAGGATTGGCATATCGAAAATCTGTTGAGAAACTATCCGAAAATAAATGTTACAATCAATATAATTACTTTGTTTTTGCAGGATTTAATGCTTTAAATAAATCGGAAGAATTAATTTTTGATTATTTCAAAAAAAATAAATCAGGACATTTTTTATGCGACGGAGATGAGTTTTATGTAACTAATGAACAACATGAAGCTGGGCATTTCTTAAGAAAGTATTTGAAATCTAATTTATTCAATAAAAAAACATTTATTGAAAACAACTACCAAATAGATGAAAAGAAGATAGCTATCGTTGGTGCCTCTCAAAACATGTCGCAAGTTGCAGTAGCTTCCGAACTTATAAAAAAATGGATTTATAATGGAGTTGAATTAAACAACACCGCCATTATTTTGTGCGATGAAGGTTTGCTTTTTCCTTTATTACATGTATTGCCTGAAGAAATTACCGAATTAAACGTATCGCTCGAATTTCCTTTATTTAAAAGTACTTTATTTGATCTTGTTTTACAATTATGTAACCTTCATATCAATAAAAAACAAAGCAGAACCACCGATTTAATTTATTACAAAGACATTTTGAAAGTTATTCAAAATCCTTACTTCACTGTTTTATTAAATGACTCAAGAAAAATTCACCATATCAAGAAAAAAATAGCTGATAAAAACACTTCTTATTTCACCAATAAACAAGTAGAAGATTTATTTGAAGAAGAGTATGCCAAGATTAGTTATCTTTTTACAGAATGGTCGAATCCATTATTTGCTGTTCAGCAATTACAACAACTTGGAGCTGAACTTTTAACCATAAATAAGAAAGATGATAAAAAAACTGTTTCATTAGAAACTGAATTTATAATAGAGTACATAAAACTCGTTAATCAATTGCAACATTCCATTCAGGAGGTAAGTTACATAAGCGAATTGAAAACATTAAGAAGAATTATTCAGCAATTGCAACGAAATGCCTCTGTTCCTTTTTATGGCGAACCATTAAATGGTCTTCAAATAATGGGCGTATTGGAAACACGAACGCTTGATTTTGAAAATGTGATTTTAATTTCGGTTAACGAATCCGTTTTGCCTTCGGGAAAAAGCAATTCTTCCTTTTTGCCCTATGATTTGAAAAAACACATGAAGCTACCTGTTTTTCAGGATAAAGATGCTGTATACGCGTATCACTTTTATCGTTTATTGCAAGGCGCAAAGAATATTGGCTTAATTTATAATACAGAACCCGATACCATGGGTAAAGGAGAGAAAAGTCGATTTATTACTCAACTCATTAATGAATTACCGGTAATTAATCAGCAAATTAAGATGAATGAATTCATTGCATCGTCTATCGATAAAACTGAGCATTCAACCAGAGAAATTAAGATTGAAAAAACAGAAGAACATATTTCATACATAGCATCAAAAGCCGCTAATACTATTAAGTCAGGTTTTTCAGCATCATTATTTAATAATTACCGTGATTGTAGTTTGCGTTTTTACTTTAATTATGTTTCCAGAATTAAAGAGCAAAGCACGGTAGAAGAAAATATTGAAAACAATACCATGGGAACCATTTTACATGAGGTTCTTGAAAACTGCTATAAACCATTTATAAAACAAATTGTCCCAAAATCTTTGTTATCTAAACAGCTAAAGAAAGTTGATGAGTTTACAAGAAATGCATTTAAAAATAGATTTACAGAAAGCGACTTTGAGTATGGTAAAAACTATTTGGCTTTTGAAACAGTTCAATTATATGCAAATCGGCTTTTAAACAGAGATATTTCTTATATTGATTATTTAACGGAGCGTAATGATGATTTAACTATTGTTGCATTGGAAGAAGAATTGTCGCATTGTTTAATCGTGCAAAGTGATGATAAATCTTATGAAGTAAAAGTAACTGGTATTTGCGACAGAATAGACCAATCTAAAAATCTGTTTCGGATTGTAGATTATAAATCTTCCAGTGGAGATAAAGATGTTTTTCTGTTTGAAACCATGGAACAATTATTTCAAGGAGAAAAGCACGGAAAAATGTTTCAATTATTTATTTATGCTTGGCTTTGTTGGAAAAATAAGTTATGTAAAACAAGTGATATTTTTCCATGTATTATACCTTTTAGAAGCGCAAAAGGTGATTTGTTAGGAATAACACAAAAAGTAGATAACCAAGAAGTGAGATTGATTTTTACTGATGAATTACTCTTAGCATTTGAATTAAATTTAATTAGGTTAATTGAAGAAATTTTTAACCCGTCTGCATCTTTTAAACAAACATTAAATATTGATAGCTGCGAATATTGCACCTATTCAATATTATGTAAGCGATAAGTTATTCAGTTTCTTCTAATCCGTTTAAGTTAACAGAAATAACTCTCTCCGGCTGACGCCACGGTGCAAAACCTGTTTTTAATAGTATCACTTGACCGCTCGGCCCGGCAACGTAAGTAATAAAGCCGGCAGCCAATGAAAAATCCTGTCCTCTACGAAT
>CAZTCG010000088.1:0-7084 GCA_964612005.1 uncultured Flavobacteriaceae bacterium
GTATTGTTTTTTAAATAATAACGTTCATTAATTTTTGCAACACTTAAATCTGTGTTTTCTTTTAAACCATAAACAAGGATTCTATTTCGTGTCATTTTATATCCTTTGCTATTAAGTGGTGTTTTCCAAAACTCAATCAAGTATAAATCTGATTTTGAACCGCTATTAATTCCGCTTATCGCATAGAGTGCAGAATCAGACTTACCTGTTTGTTTCAAATCAAAATCTTTGAGTGTTATATTTTTTACACTTAATAATTCTTCTTTCAAAACATTTATATCTTCTTCTTCATATGAATTTTCCTCTATGCTCACATACCCACTTTTTGAACTGATAATAGTTGAGTCGTTTTTAACATAGGAATTAATTTTTTTAGATTGTGAAGTTTTAAAATCTACAGTAGCATTATTTTCTTTTTCAGTTTCATTTGTCTGTTCCTTATTAACGTCTTCTTCATGAACATTTGCTTTTGCACCAGATTCAAACAAACTAACTTTCGAAAATAAATTATCTAATTTAAAAATGAAAAATAAACTTGCTACCAACAAACCTATTGATGCGCCAAAAATAAAAATTTGTACTTTTTGACTTAGTTTACTCATTACCTTTTTAATCTCTTAAAGTTTCACAAAATTACAAAATTAAATTAGTGCTGTTAAGCATTGTTAAATAGATTATTAACAGCAAATACCCGTTTTAAATTTGCGTTATAAAAAGAAATTAACATAAAAAAGCCATGTAAATAAATCACTAAAAAGAAATAAGACAAATGATTTAAAATACATGAAAATTAACCTTCAAATATTACCATTTATATGAAAAAAATAGCTCTAATAGTTTTTGCTGCTTTTTTTGGTGGCTTAACAGCAATAATAATTGAAAAAAATTTTATTTCTGAAACCATTACATCAGACTTAAAAAATTATAAAGTTAAAACTCCTGTTATTTTAGCATCAAATAGTGGCGCACCTGTAAACGCTGTCGATTTTACAGTAGCAGCTGAAACAAGCGTAAATGCAGTTGTTCACGTAAAAACAATAACTCAAGAAATAACCAATAATCTAGCATATGATCCTTTTCATATGTTTTACTTTAATCAACCCAAACAACGAATTCAGCAATCGTCTGGCTCAGGTGTAATTATTTCAAAAGACGGATACATTGCAACCAATAATCATGTAATTAGTGGCGCAAGTAAAATTGAGGTTGTTTTAAATGATAAAAGAACATATACTGCAGAATTAATAGGAGCTGACCCACAAACAGATGTAGCTCTTCTTAAAATAAAAGAAACTGAATTGCCTTTTTTAAATTATGGTAATTCTGACTTAGTTAAAGTTGGTGAATGGGCACTTGCAGTTGGTAATCCGTTTAACCTCACATCTACCGTTACAGCTGGTATTATTTCGGCTAAAGGAAGAAATATAAATATTTTTGAAAATGATCCGGCTAATGGTATGTTTCCGATTGAATCATTTATACAAACAGATGCTGCTGTAAATCCAGGGAATAGCGGCGGTGCACTTGTAAATACTAATGGTGAATTAATTGGAATCAATACAGCAATTGCCTCTCAAACTGGTTCTTATGCAGGTTATGCGTTTGCTATTCCTGTAAATATTGTGAGAAAAATTGTAGCAGATTTAATTGAGTTTGGAACTGTTCAGCGTGCTTTCATAGGAGTTAGCATTCGTGATATTGATGCGAAATTTGCAAAAGAACAAAAACTAAATGCATTAAATGGCGTTTATGTAAATGGATTAAATGCCGGTGGCGCTGCTGAGGAAGCCGGAATTAAAATTGGCGATGTAATTACAAAAATTGAAGGCGCTATCATTAAAAATGTTCCCGAATTACAAGAACAAGTAGGAAAATTCAGACCAGGAGATAAAATAAATGTTAGTCTGTTACGAGATGATAAAGAAATAAATCTTCCTCTTACATTAAAAAATAAAGATGGTAATACCACTTTCATCAAAAAAGAAGAAAAAGAAATTACATCCATTCAATCACTAGGCGCAAGTTTTGAAACCTTATCTGCAGAGGAATTAAAAAAAATGGGTATAAGTTCCGGATTAAGAATTACTAAGCTTTCAGGTGGAAAATTAGCTTCAGCAGGAATAAAACAAGGATTTATTATTACTTCAATAGACAGAAAAAAAGTAACAAGTGTTCAGGAATTAAATGATTATTTACAAGATAAGGCGGGGGGAGTTTTAATCGAAGGCATTTATCCTAATGGAGTGAAGGCATATTATGGTTTTGGCTTATAAATCAATGAGATTCAACATTTATTAGTAGTTATTAATGCATTTTGAAATCAGACTTTAATTTTATACTTTTGCGCCCATTTTAATTACTATCTAACATATTATTTAATTCATAAATTACATGAGACAACTTAAAATCACCAAATCCATAACCAACAGAGAGAGTGCTTCTTTAGATAAATATTTACAAGAAATAGGAAGAGAAGAACTTATTACAGCAGAGGAAGAGGTGCAGTTGGCTAAGAAAATCCGTGACGGAGATCAGCGTTCATTAGAGAAATTAACCAGAGCAAATTTGCGATTTGTGGTTTCTGTTGCAAAACAATACCAAAATCAAGGCTTGAGCTTACCTGATTTAATTAATGAAGGTAATTTAGGTTTAATTAAAGCTGCTCGTCGTTTTGATGAAACACGTGGTTTTAAATTTATCTCTTACGCTGTATGGTGGATTCGTCAAAGTATTCTTCAAGCATTGGCTGAACAATCTCGTATTGTTCGTTTACCATTAAATCAGGTAGGATCATTAAATAAAATTAACAAGGCATACTCTAAATTAGAGCAGGAATTTGAACGTGAGCCAACACCAGAAGAATTAGCGAGCTTACTTGATCTTCCGCAAGATAAAATTACAGATACCATGAAGGTTTCGGGCCGTCATGTATCAATGGATGCACCTTTGGCGAGTGGTGAAGAAAGCACCTTAATGGATGTAATTGCTAACGGCGATTCACCAAGAGCAGATGCGGCGCTAATTAACGAATCTTTATCGCGCGAAATTGATCGTGCACTTTCAACCTTAACAGAGCGTGAACGTGATGTAGTAAAATTATTTTTCGGAATTGGAATTAATCATGGTTTAACTTTAGAAGAAATAGGTGCAAAATTCGATTTAACTCGCGAACGTGTTCGTCAAATTAAAGAAAAAGCGGTACGCCGTTTACGCCATAGTTCAAGAAGTAAATTACTTCAGCAGTACCTTGGTTAAAAAATTAACTAAAAAAAGCATGAAAAAACCACTGAAAAAACAGTGGTTTTTTTATTTTTGCACCTCACAAAAAAATAACCTTTTAATAACATTGCATAATGAGCGCACAAACAATCGAAAAAACAAATGCTGCAGGCTATGAAGGTCAGTTAAACGACTGGATTCAACAAGAAAAGGCTGCAATTGACTTAATTTCAGCAATCGGAAAACTTTGGTTCGAAAAATCAATTGAATTGGTGATTTTCCGTCACCAGTTGGTTGACAGAAGTAATAGTGAAATCATGAACCTGCACCTTTATGCAAAAAACATTGTTAAAAAACCAATTAACGTTACTGATACCGCAATGCTTGCTAACGAAATAATGAAAGCAAACATTTGCCCATCAAAGATTGATATTGGCAAATTAGCATTTGAGTGGCATAACGAACAAGCAAATTTTAAATCAGCTTCTGATTTTATTCATAATAAATTAAGCAACTTCATTAACAAAGAACATAACATCACTCCAAAAGATGTGGTGTTGTTTGGTTTTGGTCGTATTGGCCGTATTGCTGCGCGTGAAATAATTTCACAAGCAGGTAAAGGCGAGCAATTACGTTTACGTGCAATTGTTACTCGTGGTAATAGCGATACTGAAATTACTAAACGTGCTGACTTATTACGCACAGATTCTGTTCATGGCCCATTCCCAGGAACTGTAATTGAAGATTTAGAAAATAAAGCATTAATTATCAACGGGCATACCGTTCACATGATTGACGCAAAAAACCCGGAAGATGTGGATTACACTGCTTACGGAATCAACGATGCTTTGTTAATTGATAACACAGGTGTTTTCAGAGATAAAGCTGAATTAAGTCGCCATTTAAAAGCGAAAGGTGTTTCAAAAGTATTGTTAACGGCTCCTGCTAAAGATATTCCTAATGTGGTTTATGGTGTAAATCAGGAAACTATTGATTTAAACGATAGTATTTTTTCTGCAGCATCTTGTACAACAAATGCAATTATGCCTATTCTTTATGTAGTAGATAAAGAATTATCAATTGTTAAAGGTCATATCGAAACAGTACACTCATACACCAATGACCAAAACTTATTGGATAACTATCACAAAAAATACCGCAGAGGACGTTCAGCCGCTTTAAATATGGTTATTACTGAAACTGGTGCTGAAAGTGCATTAAAGAAAGTACTTCCTCATTTAGCAGGAAAATTTACTGCTAACTCAGTACGTGTACCAACTCCTAATGTTTCATTAGCTATCATCAATGTAACTTTAGAAAAAGAAGTGGACAGAGATTTAGTAAATGAAACTATTAAAAAATATGCATTACAAGGTGCATTGGTAGAACAGATTCAATATGCGTTTTCAAACGAGCTGGTGTCTACCGATGTAATTGGTAATCCTTGTCCATCTGTTTTTGATAGCCAAGCAACTATTATTTCTCCTGATAAGAAAAATGCAATTTTATATGTATGGTATGATAATGAATATGGTTACACACGACAGGTAATACGTTTTGCAAAACAATTATCAGAAGTTCGAAGACAGGTTTATTATTAATCGCTCATCAGAAAGCCGTTTCAAATTGAAACGGCTTTTTTATTCAATTACCAATTTTTTTGTAATCAAAACTCCCTCAACTTCTATGGTCACAAAATAAATTCCGCTTTCATAAATAGATTTTTGAGATAATTTGATTTTTGAGTCTCCACTTTCATATAGTTTAGTTGGAATTTGTTCAATAATTCTTCCTAATAAATCCCTAACAACAATTGATATATTTTGTTTTTTATTTAAAATAAAATTCAAGGTAACCTCACTTGAGGATGGATTAGGATACATCCTAAAATCAATCAGTGAACTATAATTTTCTAATCCAACAACTGCCGCATCAAAAATATTTATATCATCAATGAAAATATTGTTGCCAGGACCATTGGTTCCAGCAGAAAATTCAAATCTGAATAATACGTTTGAACTTCCAGCAACACCATTTAAACTGACTGTATAGGTAGTAAATTGTGATACAGTCGGCATAAGTGGAATAGTGCTTGGTGGTATTATGTTTGCCAAGCTACTTCCACTTTTACTTAATCGTAAAGTCCAAGAAACACCGCAATTTGTTGAAGTAAAGACCTGAAGCTTGTCTGAATTGGTTGAAACTTTTTGTTGGTAAGCTGCCTTAAAAGAAAGCCTTGGAGTAGTAAAACTCGATAAGTCAAAAGTTGAACTATTAAGTCGACTTTTGTTTCCGGATTGATTATTAAAATTATCTATATAAATAGCTTTATTTCCTGTAGCAGCTCCTAAATTTGTTATACTCCAATTATTCCCAAGATCACTACTTATGTCCCAATCAACGTTAGGAAGCATCGCAGCTTCAAATCCCTCATAAAAAGAAGAATTATGAACTGCAGTATTTGAGTTAATTGTAATATAATTTGTTTTAGTAACAGTATTCCCTCCTGCTGATGTAGAGGCAGTATAAGTAACGGCATAAACTCCAGGTGCATTATAAACTACATTAGGAATTGAATCATTAACAGTAGTACCATTAACCAATGTACCACCAGGAAAATCCCAAGCCCAAGCTGTTGGTCTTACATTAGTAGAACTATCTCTAAAAACAATCATGGCACCAGTACAAGCAACTTTTGTATTAGCATAAAAATTAGCAACAGGTATTAAATTACATTGAAAGTAGTTTCTTAAAATGTTATACATTGGATTGTAAATTCCTTCCCAAAGAGTTTTGGTATTAGACATTACGCATAATGTAAAACCACACATTTCACTGTGAAACACGTCAGAATTATTTAAATATTTTCCGTTGTGACCCAAAACTGTATCTACAACTTGTGCAAATAAATGATGAAACCCTAAACCATAACCACCAGTCCATTGAGGAAAACTTTCAGGTACATATTGCTTCATTTCTGTATAAGACTGTGCGCTTAACAATTGGTTATTTGTAATGGCGTGCACCAACTTAGCTAAATCGGTTGGGCAAGTAACAACATTATCAGTACCGTAGCCAAAGCTAAGCATTGCGGTATCAGATTGCATACTATAATTCGTTACCCCAGAGCCATTGGTAAAATTCCACCATATACCGGCTCTAGGATCATTAATGGATTCATATGCTCCAAAATAAGTATGATTCATACCGAGTGGGTTCCAAATTCTTGTTCTTAACTCATAAGCTAAAGAATTGCCAGTAGCAGCTTCTGCAATCATTGCTGCTAAACAGTAATTGCTATTAGAATAATTAAAATTGGTACCGGCAGAAAAATCCGGAACAGCATTTACAATATTTTCCATTATATACTCTGGAGTATAAAAGTGGCTAAAATTATCCGTCACATAATGTGAATTGGCAGGAACCTCTAAATAGTCAGCAATTCCACTTGTATGGTTTAATAATTGACGAATAGTAATATTTGTATCTATACTAACATTAAGATTAGGCAGATAACTACGCCAAGTGTCTTCAAGATTTATTATGCCTTCTTCTGCAAATAACAGCAATAATGTTGCAATATTAAGCTTGCTTATACTAGCAGCAATATAAACTGTAGAATCGGTAATTGGCTGATTAAAACCATTAACTCCAGCTGCTCCACTCCAAGTTTCTCCGTTTTGAAGAATTAAATATGCAGAAACTCCATGATTACCAGCTGTAGCAACCTGTCTATTTAGTTCATTTTGTAAGAGAGAACTTAATGCTGGATCGATTTGGGATTTAATTAGACCAACAGAGCCAAAAATACAGAATAGGAGTAGTTTTATTCTCATGTTACTATATAAATTGAATTACTATGAAT
>CAZTCG010000089.1:0-218 GCA_964612005.1 uncultured Flavobacteriaceae bacterium
ATAAAGTATTTATTTTTTAAAACATTAAAAACAGTTCTCATTTTAGAATTATTAATTACAAAAATAAATTAATAGGTTAAAATGATTTTATCACACAGAGTAATTTATTAAACTCTAATTGTTAACATCAATTGCTATTAAATTAGAAGTAAAGCAATTATAAATTTGAATTTATTTATATTTGTTTATTAAAAAAATCAATATGCCAGGAACTGAAT
>CAZTCG010000089.1:228-4083 GCA_964612005.1 uncultured Flavobacteriaceae bacterium
GATGTTTTATCAACAGGAATAATGTTTCGTTTTAATCACGATGCTCAACGAAATAATTTTTGGAAAGCAAAAGATTTTGAAAATGAAGTGAAAAAAATTACTAATGCAAAATATGCCTTAGCTGTTTCAAATGGATCTGCTGCTATAATGGCTGCTTTGGCTGCATCTGGAATAGGTACTGGTGATGAAGTAATCTGTCCACCATTTACTTACATTGCAACAATTGAGGCAGTATTAATGTTGGGAGCTTTACCTGTATTTGCAGAAATTGATGAAACTCTTTGTTTAAGTGCTGAGGGAATAAAAAATGCCATTACACCAAAAACAAAAGCTGTTTGCCTTGTACACATGTGTGGTGGTAATGCTAAAATGGACGAAATAATGGAAGTTATAAATTCAAATCAGTTAATTTTAGTTGAAGATGCAGGACAAGCATTTGCTGCTTCATACAAAGGAAAAGCAACGGGTTTATTTGGAAAAGCAGGCGCTTATTCCTTCGATTTTTTTAAAATTGCAACTGCGGGAGAGGGTGGTATATTTGTAACTAATGATGAAAAAACTTATCTACTTGCCGATAATTTCTGCGATCATGGTCATGATCATATCGGTAATAACAGAGGTATGGAAAATCATCCAATTATTGGTTTTAACTACAGAATTAGTGAATTACATGCAGCAGTTGGTGTTGCTCAAACAAGAAAAGTACCGCACATAAGAGAGACTAATTTGAAAATCAAAAAACAATTACAAACTATTTTATCATCTATTAAAGGCGTAAGTTTTTCTGCTTTAGGGGACGATAGTGGTGATTCGGGTACCTTTTTAAATATATTATTACCAGATACTGACTCTGCAAAAAGAACAGTTGAAGAATTTAATAATTCTGGAATCGGTGGATTTAATTATTGGTATACAAACATGTATCATTTTATTAACCAATGGGATCATATTAAAGAGTTAAAAACTGCTTCTAAGTTACCAATTCAATTATTAGGTGCGCCACAAGATTATAAATCACTTCATCTACCAAAAACACAAGAAACTATAGGTAGACTAATTTCATTTGGAATTCGTTGTTCTTGGACTGAAGAAGAAGTAATTAAACTTGGAAATAATATAAGTACTTGCATCAAAAAAGCATTAGAACCAGTTTCAGCCTAATAGACCATTTAATATTTTGAAGCTATACCAATTAATATTAATAAACTTTACTGATGGAAAATTACCTGTCGGTATATGATTTATTATTAACTCCCTTTTATTTAATACTTGTTTTGGTTATTGGAAGTATAATCAAAAAAAAGAACATTGAACAAAACCCTGAATATGAGTATTTTTTAAATGGCTTGATTGTTAAAATAATTGGAGCCATTTGTTTAGGTTTAGTTTATGTTTTTTATTATGGTGGTGGAGATACCATAAATTATTTTGAAACTGCAAAAGCGTATGTTAATTTAATTAATTTAAACTTTGAACATTTCCTCGAAGGATGGTTAGGAAATCCATTACGAATAAACTCTCAGGCATACTTTAACTCAGATACAGGTTATCCGGTTTATTCTCATAAAGATCAGCATGCATTCTTTGTTGTTCGGTTGCTAGTTCCAATTGTATTAGTATCATCAAAAACTTATTTTTGCAGCACTATTGTTACAGCTTTTGTAACTTATTCCGGTATATGGAAATTATATCAGATTTTTTACAAAGAATTCCCTCAGTTAAAAAAGCAATTAGCAATAGCTATTATTTTTATTCCATCTTGTGTTTTTTGGGGATCAGGAATTTTAAAAGATTCTTTTACTCTTTCAGCTGTAGGCTGGTTTAGTTATTCTTTCTACTATTTGTTAATTAAAAGAAATTTTAAATTTATGCATGTAGCCAATTTATTTATTTCATCATTTATTATTTTAGCAATTAAACCATATATCTTTTTTGCTTTATTGCCTGGATCAATTTTATGGTTAAGTAATAACCAAATATCTAAAATTAACAACCAGTTTTTAAGAGTTATGATTGCTCCATTTTTTATTGCTCTTGGTTTAGTTGGTGCTGTTTTTTCTCTTTCTAAACTTGGAGATAGTTTGGGTTTATATCAAATAGATTATGTAATGGAAAGAGCTACTATAGTTCAAAAAGATATGAAAGCAGATTATTATGGTGGTAAAAGCTTTGATATTGGTGAGTTTGACCCAACCATTGAAGGTATTAGTTCTAAGGCACCGGAAGCTATTTTTGCAGGCCTTTTTAGGCCAGGAATTTGGGATGTTAAAAATGCAGTAATGTTAATTTCTTCATTAGAAAATACCTATTTACTTGCACTTACTGTATTTCTATTAATACGACTTAAATTTTTAGGGTTCTTTTTTTACATACGTAAAAACCCAATGGTAATGTTTGCTATGCTATTTGCATTGTTTTTTGCATTTTCGGTTGGATTAACCGTTGCAAATTTTGGATCATTAGTTAGATTAAGAATACCTTCTTTGCCTTTTTTTATGGCATCTTTATTCATTATAAAGCATTTTTATGATGAAAAAAGAAAATCGATTTAAAAAACCCCAGTATAATTATGTGGCGAAATTGCATTTAATTCATTTTTTAAATCAGAACTAATTTCTAATTGATTTATAAACTCTTTAATGTCTTGTTCCTCAATCGGCTTATTAGTTCTAGTTAATCCTTTTAATGCTTCGTAAGGTTTAGGGAAATTTTCTCTTCTTAAAATTGTTTGAATTGCTTCTGCAACAACAGCCCAATTATTTTCTAAATCAGTAGAAAGTGCTTTTTCATTTAAAATTAACTTACCACAACCTTTTAAAATAGATTCAAAAGCAATTAAAGAATGAGCTACAGGAACACCAATGTTACGTAGAACAGTTGAATCGGTTAGATCTCTTTGTAAACGACTAATAGGTAACTTGGCAGATAAATGTTCTAAAAGTGCAATAGAAATTCCTAAATTTCCCTCAGCATTTTCAAAATCAATAGGATTAACTTTATGTGGCATTGCAGATGAGCCAATTTCACCTTCTTTTAATTTTTGTTTAAAATACTCCATCGAAATATACATCCATATATCTCTGCAAAAATCTATTAAAATTGTATTAATTCGTTTTAAGGCATCAAAATAGGCAGCTAAATTATCGTAATGCTCTATCTGAGTTGTATATTGACTTCTGCTTAATTTTAATTGATTATTTACAAATTCGTTTGCAAAATTTATCCAATTGTATTTTGGATATGCAACATGATGCGCATTAAAATTTCCTGTTGCCCCACCAAATTTTGCTGAGAATGGTACCGATTGTAATTGCTGTAACTGAACTTCAAGTCGTTCAACAAAAACAGCTATTTCTTTACCTAATTTTGTAGGAGATGCTGGCTGTCCATGAGTTTTTGCCAACATACTAATGTTTTTCCATTCAATAGAAAATTGACTTAATTGATGGATAATTTTTTTAATAATTGGAACTACTACTTCATCAGTAGCATCTTTTAAAGATAGTGGAACGCTTGTGTTGTTAATGTCCTGTGATGTTAAACCAAAATGAATAAACTCTATTTGTTTTCCTAATCCTAAATCTTCAAACTTTTCTTTTAAAAAATACTCAACTGCTTTAACATCATGATTTGTCGTTTTCTCAATTTCTTTTATTCGTTGTGCGTCTTCAGTAGAAAAATTCTTGTAAACATCTTGTAACTTATTAAAAATGTTTTTTGAAACTTCTGCTAACTGAGGTATTCCAAATTTACAAAGCGCAATAAAATATTCAACCTCTACTTTAACACGATACTGAATTAATGCTTGTTCAGAGAAATATTTTCCTAGTTGATGTGTAACTTTTCTATATCTTC
>CAZTCG010000089.1:4093-7067 GCA_964612005.1 uncultured Flavobacteriaceae bacterium
ATTGAGTAATTATTAAAAATAAGATGATGTTAATATTCAATAAAACAATATTTCATTAAATTCGTAATAACTGAATATGTTAAAAATTCGAATCATACTTTTATCTATTTTATTACTTCAATTATCTATTGGATTTTCATCCAATTTCAAATTCAAAAATTATCTCTATAACGACTCCACAAAATCAAGATTTAATTTTAAAACAGGTAAAAAAGAAAATGGAATTTATTTTCATTATGGGAAAATTTTTGATTTTAAACATGAAAAAAATAATTTAAAAAAAGGATATTATGTTGTTACAGAAAGCTTTTTCGATTTTGAATTATTAAATCAAGAAATCATTCGTTATTTTAATTTTGGTTTTCCTGATGTCGACTTTTTTACTCAAACATCAATAAATACATTTTTTTTAACAGTATATTTTACTGAATTGAGAAATGAAGCCATAAACAAAGTAATAGAAACAAAATCTGCCGGTGTTCCTCATGTTTGGATACAGGTATTAGAAGATTAAATTGATGAGTAATTTAACACGTAAAATTCCACATAAATTAATTGACTCAATTCAAAAATCATGTGTTATCAATTTAGATCAATTTGAGGCTGCACACCAATTTCAATCTGCAGTATCCATCAGACACAATCCATTTAAAAAAACTAATTTATTTTCAAAAAACAATAAAGTTCCGTGGGCAATTGATGCCGTTTATTTAGATGAACGTATTGAATTTATTAAGGATCCGCTTTTTCACGCAGGCTGTTATTATGTTCAGGAGGCTTCATCCATGTTTTTAGAGCAAGCAATTAAGCAGCATATAGATTTAAATAAACAAAATAAGCTATTAGATTTATGTGCATCTCCAGGAGGGAAATCAACTTTAATTAACTCATTACTATCTGAGGAAAGTTTATTGGTTTCAAATGAAGTTATAAGGTCTAGAGTAGCAGCACTTTCTGAAAACTTAACTAAATGGGGAACATGTAATCATTTAGTAAGTAATAATGATCCAGCTGATTTTAATAAACTAATTGATTATTTTGATGCAATAGTTGTTGATGCTCCCTGTTCGGGATCGGGATTATTTAGAAAGCAACCAGATGTTATTTTAAACTGGTCAGAAAGTCAAGTAGAACATTGTTCTTTACGTCAAAAAAGAATTCTAGAAGATATTTTACCGTCATTAAAAGCTAATGGAATATTAATTTATTCTACTTGTTCTTTTTCTACAGAAGAAAACGAGGATATTGTTAATTGGCTTACGAAAGAACATCAATTAACATCACTTCAAATAGAATTAAAAAATGAATGGAATATCTGTGAAACCGAAACTCATCAAAATAATTTTGGATATCGTTTTTTTCCACACTTAACAGACGGTGAGGGATTTTTTTTAGCAGTACTCAAAAAAGAGGAACAAAAATTTGAAACTAATTCTTTTTCGAAAAAAAATCAATTAAAACATGAAAAAAAGAATGAGTATGAACTTAAAACTATCACGAGTTTTTTGTCGCAAAATAATGTCAATAATATTATCAAACACAATGAATATTATTTTTTGGTATCGCAAATTATTGAAAGTGAATTAGCTTTACTAAGCCAATTAAAAATCCGTAAAAAAGGAACCCTTATTGGTTCATTTAAAAAAACAGACTTTATTCCAGATCATGAATTTGCATTAAGTAATTATCTAAACCAAGAAATTCCCTCTATAGAATTGAATATAGAAGAAGCTTTACAGTTTTTAAAAAAATCAGATATTAAGCCGCAGCAAAATTTGCCAAAACAATTTATTAAAATAAACTACCAAAATAAAACAATTGGATGGGCAAAAAATTTAGGAAATAGAATGAATAATTACTTGCCAAAAGATTGGCGTATATTAAAAAGCATTGAATAATCTAATTTCAAAAAAATAAATTCAAATTATTTTACCCTGCTAAAACGCAATGTTTTCAGCATCCAATCTGGCAAAGGCTTTGATGGGTCTTTTTTACTGAGATGTAAATACCAGCCAATATTTTTCATGATTGGAATTTTATGAGTTTCCACAAATTCGATCAATGCGCCGTCAGGATCTTCAATGTAAGCAAACTGACCTGCAGCTTCGCCCATATCAAAATCCGGGTTACTTTCAACCGTAAACGGATGACCAGCTTCGGCACATTTTTGTTTTAATGCCTGCATGTTTTTAATGTCGAAACAAAAATGAATGAATCCCTGATCTCCCCAAAAACGATTCTCAAAAATTTTTCTTCCTGTCTTTTCAGTGAACTGCACCAATTCAATAAAACTGTTTCCAAGCAATCGGGAAAAACTTCCAGCTCTTGGTTTGCTGTGTTTCAAAACAACTCTTCTTACTTTTTGCCCTGAACCATCTATACCTTTCCAATCTTCAAAAATTCCATCTTTTTCTGCAACAACAGTATCGTAACCTAAAATATCAGCATAAAATTTCATGGAACGGGATATATCCGAAACACCGATTACCATTCCGCAAGGCCCGCCTTGCTCCAACTTGCCATTGTAAAACCAATCCTGAAACTCTACCACCTCAAATGTATTTCCGTATAAATCTTTCAGGTAAAAATGTTTTCTACCATCAATACCAGTTGTAATTGGAGTGATAATATTAACTCCATTGCTTTTTAAACGACGATAACTTTCTTCGCAGTTTTCAGTTTTCATTTTAGCGATGGTGAAGCCAAGGTCAGCCACTTCAACCGTAAAAGGGCAAGGTTGAGCAACACGACTTTTGTATTGCCAGATTTCGAAACCTCCACCACCTTTTAAATTAATCGCTAAAATAGCGTGTCGTTTATGACCTTTTCCGCCAGTGTAAGGGAGCATTTGAGTTGCTTCTGCATCTTCATTCAGCATGGGAATGTCCATGCCAAAGTTTTTGTTGTACCAGGCAAATGCCTCATGAACATTGGTATTTCCAATTCCTACCTGTTGAATTCCTGAAATGATGTA
>CAZTCG010000090.1:0-5552 GCA_964612005.1 uncultured Flavobacteriaceae bacterium
TGGCTGCTGATATTTCCGGGCCTGACTCGCTAATGTATATTTGTTCCATATTGGATTAATTTTTTTGTGTAATAAAATTGTATTGATAATTGTTTTAAATAAAATAGTTGCTATTATTATAAGCACATTCGGCAACAACAGGAGAAGTGATTCCTGAGAAATGGGTTTATTTTATTTATTCTTTTCATTTATGGTTGCAAAGTAACAATGCTATTTTTTATTATGCAAGTGTTTTTGAAAATATTTTTATATTTCCTATCAAAATAGTATAAATTAATCAATAGGACAAATTCGAATTATTTATTAGGAAACTATAAAATTAAATAAGAAGTTGTTCTTAGTCTGTTGTGCCTATATGAATTAACGCGTCGCCTTCATTAACTACAGGCTGATTATTTACGCCTACTACATAACCGTTTACCGGGGAGTAAATTTTAAGTTCAATTTCTCCGTAAGGGTTACAAATAACTCCAATTAATTCATCTTTGAGAAGCTACTGGCAAGCTTTCTCACATAACTTATCATGTTGTAACTTTTCATTAAGCGCAAACAACCATTTATTCCCTCGTTAATTACTCCATAATCAAATCGAAGTGATTCTCCACCTTCATAAACTAAAATAGGTTTACCTTTTTTTCCGGCTTCTTTTCGTAATGTTCCTTCTCTATAAACAGAATCAATTATTAAAGGGGCAGAAAATCGTTCAGCAATAGCTAAATTTTCAGGAAAATTGAAAACACAGCGTATCTGAGGATAATTATTAATTTTTGCACCGCCGGTATGAAAATCAACGCCAAAATCAATTAATGGGATAATAGACTTCATTAAATCATAGGCAATTCTTGACCCTAATGATCCATTTCTATTTCCCGGGAAACATCTGTTTAAATCTCTTCCATCCGGTAAGTCTCGTGAGCCAAATAGAAATGAAACGATATTAATTACAGGAAGAAAAATAATATTACCGCATTTTAATTGTTTTACTTCTTCATGTGTCATTATTTTTCGTACAATTTCAATCCCATTTGTTTCATCTCCGTGCATCCCTGCACTAAATAAAATGGTTGGTCCATCAATTTTAGAACGATAAATATGAACTGGGATTTCAATATTGGTTTTTGTAGGTAACAGATAATTATTAAGTATTACACTTTTGTTTTCACCTGGTAGAATTTGAACACCGTTTATTGTGAAGCTTTTCATGGATTTTAATTAAAATTTTTCAAAAAAAGTATTGAATTTTTAAGTCAAAAAACTAATTCATAAATATTTATAGCATTAAATATCACTTAATTTTAGCATGAATTTTTACTTCCTTAAATAAACTTTTTAACTAAACGTATTTTATATGCAAAATTTACATCAAGTATTATTTTACATTTAATCTTTTTAAATGATTCAAATTTTTGATTTCTACAGTCTAATTTTTTTTGTTTTCTTTTAAAAAAGTGATTTAAAAACTAAGTTTTCTTGTTTATTTAGAAAGTCAAAATATTTCAAAAAATGAAAATTAAAATTTCAAGATTTCAAGTTGTTATATTTATAAAAAATGATTTTTCTTTGAAATAATTTTCTCAATAGATAATTAAAAGATGTACTATTTTACGTAATTATTGTGTATTTTTTAAACTACTGCTTTGATTTTTAACTTTCAATTAATTCTATTTGTATTTTTATAAGCTTTTAATAATCAATTATTTAAATGTATTAATTCGTGAATTAATACATTGATTTTTTTGAATATGTTTAGATTCGTGAATCCCTTCTAGTTTTTCTTTTTACTCCATAGCATCAGGACTACTTTTGCGGAAAATTTGAAAAATGAAATTGTATTACGTTTCAATCCTGTTTGCTTTTTTTACTTTAAATGCTTGTAATTTAGATGCTCAAAGTCAGCAATCTGAACCTAGCTGCACACACCATGTAAAATCTTCAGGTTATTCAGAAATTATAAATTATTTAAGCAAGAAATATGGATTAGAGCAAACAGAATTAATATTATTACGCAAAACAAATTATGAAACACAAAATGATGTAATTGTACTTTTTGGAAAATCCTATTTACTTGCTGTTTCACGATTAGATGAATTAATTGCTTCATCAAATGATGAGGAAATTTTAAATAATCTAAAAGTTAAAAAGTCAAAACTGGTTAATTTCATTTTTATTGAAAATCAATTACTTAACTAATATGTATTTAAAACTTAAATTTCTTTTTTTTGCATTTGTCTTTTTTACATTAAAACATAATTTATTTGCTCAATTTTCATGCTCTACATCCATTGCAATTGCTAATGGCTATTCGTCTGGTGTTATTACAACTCCGGGTAATAATGGAGCTCAGGATTGGGTAAGTTCTGCAGATGCGACATGTGGTTCTGCATCAAATTCAGCATTTACAACTTCTGATGTTTATATGTTTTCTTACACAACTGGTAGTAGTGCTGGTGGAGCATTTTATTTTACAATAAATTATAATGATGCTGTAGATGGCGAACATGCAATTGGTGTTTGGACGGGTTGCTCAAGTGGTACATTGAGTTCATGTAGAGCTTCTACATATCGTTTTGATGATGTAGCTGGAGTTTGCGTTCAAAATTTAGCTGCCAATACAACCTATTATATTGGTGTTGGTAAACAATATGGTCCAAAATATTTAAAATTCAGTGTTTCTAGCTTTGTTGTTGAGGGATCATTAACACTTCCTTCCGATGAATGTTCAACTGCATCAGTAATAAATTTAACTCGAAATTTTAATGGTTCTACTCGATGTTCCTATACGGCATCTGCAAGTAGTCCCTCTGTATGTGGAATGAATATTGAAAACGATTCGTGGATGAGGTTCATTGCTAGTTCTAGTTCAGTTGAAATAGATTATGAAGTAAGTAGTTGCTCAATGAATTATGGTGTTCAGCTGGCAGTTTTTAGCGGCTCATGCAGTTCTTCCAACTTAATTGCAGGTAGTTGTGTTAATTATGCTTCAAATAATAGTACGGGAAGATGTTGGTGCATCCTATTACATTAGAACAGATGGATATGCGGGTGATCTTTGTTCCTATGCTTTCCGTCCGGTTTCAGGAGTTGTTTTGCCAATCGAATTAACTCATTTTAATGCAAAAAAATATTCATCTACCGCTACACAAATAACTTGGGAAACTACTTCCGAAGTTAATAATGATTATTTTGAAATTGAAAAATCAGCTGATGCGGTAAATTTTAATAGCATTGTTAAAATAAAAGGTGCCGGTAATAGCAATTTAAAAAACAGATATAGTTTTATTGATGATTCAGAAAATAATTCTAATACTATTTATTACCGACTAAAACAAATTGATTATAATGGCGCTTTTGCTTATTCTGAAATTATTAAACTAGATAATGAATTAATCAATCAGATAGAAATATTTCCTAATCCTTCAATAAATGGAATAATTGAATTAAAGGGAATTTCAAATGAAACTAATTATGATTTGAGTATAGTTGATGTACTTGGGAAAACAGTATTTACTGAGGTGAATTTTCAATCATCAACTATTGATTTATCAATGCTTAACTCGGGTATTTATTACCTCCAAATTAACACCAAAGAAAAAACTATTTTAAAGAAAATTATTATTAATAAACAATAACTAGTTTTTTAAAAATTCACTCGGTGTTTTTCCTGTAAATTTTTTAAAGGCGATATTAAATGAAGATTTTGACTTAAATCCTACATGCTGTCCATGTGCTTCAATAGTGAAGTTTTTAAATTGTTCTGATTTTAAATTGATTTTTGCCTCTTCAATTCTGAACTCATTTATAAAATTCACAAAATTTTTTTTAAATTCTTTATTGATGATTGTAGATAAATACTTACTGTTTGTATTTAATTCTTTCGATAATTTATAAATGCTTAAATCCTGATCTCTGAATATTTTATCTTCATTTATTTTCTTTAGCAAAGCTGTTTTCAAGTGCGAAAATAATTCGGGTTGAATATCTTCTATTAACAAGCTATTTTGTTCGTTATCTTCTTCATTAATTTCTTTTGTTAAGCTTGTTGATTTATTATCAATTTCAATATTAGTATTAATCGGATTGATTTGATAAATTTCTTTTTGATTTAGTGCATTTATTCCAATGTAAATTATGTAAACTGTAAGTAACACGTCAAATAAAATATCAGATAAAAGTCCATCCATTAAATTTACAATAACCATACTTATAATAAAAACAATGAAGCCGGTTATAAGTACCCGAATCCATTTTAAATCTATGTTTTCAGAATATGAAAATAAATTAGCAACATTGATTTGATGTTTTTTATAAAGATTAATAGACAGATAAGTATAATAGTTACACTGAATAATAAATAAACATGAAATAGATCCAATGGTTATATAATTCATAATCAGTAAAACCAATTCTTTATAAGCTCTTGAATTTGATATATAAATACTTGCTTCTAATAAGGTTAATAAAACACCAATACTGAAAGAAGGTAGTAAATGTTTTAATTTTTTTTCTTTTTTATTGGGGTAAACTAAACTATCAATGTAAATCCATAACAAAGGTGAAATGAGTAAAATGGATGAGGTAATTAATGGTACTAAATATTTCAGGTAATCACTTAGACCAATATCTAATAAAAAGAAAAATAAAATGATAAAGTTTAAATTTAACAGATAAAGAAAAAAATACCTGTTAGCAGTATTGTTTTTTTTTATGAATACAAATTGCAAAATATACAATAATCCAACTACTAAAGAAATAATACTACTTATTTGACCTATAGTTATTGGATTTGTATTCATTATTAAATAAACAGAATTAAACTGGTAATTTTAAATAATTCTTTAATAACTTAAAACAGGACCTAACCATTTTTCAGCTTTTTCAAGCGTAATACCTTTACGTTTAGCATAATCAGCAACTTGTTCTTGATTGATTTTTCCTAATCCAAAATAATGAGCATCCGGATGTGAGAAATATAAACCACTAACTGCTGCAGTTGGTACCATGGCTAAACTTTCTGTTAGTACAATGCCTGTGTTTTTTTCTACATCCAATAATTTCCAGATGGTTAATTTTTCGGTGTGATCAGGTTGAGCGGGATAACCTGGTGCCGGACGAATACCTGCATATTCTTCTTTAATTAATTCTTCGTTCTTAAAGTTTTCGTCTTTAGCATATCCCCAGATTTCTTTACGCACTTTTTTATGCATCAATTCGGCAAATGCTTCTGCCAGACGATCAGCCAATGCTTTAAGCATGATGGCACTGTAATCATCATGATCAGCCTCAAATCGAGCAACATGTTCATCGATACCAATTCCGGTGGTTAGTGCGAATGCTCCAACATAATCCGTGACTGAGGCACTAGAAGCCACCTCTGATTTTGGTTTCACAAAATCAGCCAATGCCACATTGTATTGCCCTGCAGGCTTTTTAGTTTGCTGACGTAATGAATGAAAGGTTGCAATTTTTGTTGATGACTGAGCGGAGTCGAAGTCAGATGTATAAATTTCGACATCATCATTTACCGAATTAGCAGGATAAATTCCAATAACTGC
>CAZTCG010000090.1:5562-7060 GCA_964612005.1 uncultured Flavobacteriaceae bacterium
CCCTGCAGGCTTTTTAGTTTGCTGTCGTAATGTGTGAAAAACAATAGGTTTTGCACCCTCTCCTTCGGAGAGGGCTGGGGTGAGGTGAATATCATCATCACCCACCGAATTAGCAGGATAAATTCCAATAACTGCCTTGGCAGTTAACCATTTTTCTGCAATGATTTTCTGAAGCATGTTTTGCGCTTCATTAAATAATTTGGTTGCTTCTGCTCCTCTTTCCGGATCATTTAAAATTTTCGGATACGAACCTTTCATTTCCCAACTATGGAAAAATGGTGTCCAGTCTATGTATTCAGCAATTTCTTTTAAATCGTAATCATCAAAAACTTTATTGCCAATAAAGTTTGGTTTTACAATTTCAGTTTTGCTCCAATCAATAGGAAATTTATTTTTACGCGCTTCTTCAAGCGAAATCATTTTATTCTGTGATTGCGCATTTTTATTTTGTTCGCGAACACGATCGTAATCTTTTAGTAAATCATTTAAAAATGCTTCCCTTAATTCCTTAGAAATTAAACTGCTTGCAACCGGAACAGATTTACTTGCATCATTCACATGTACTACAGGTCCCGAATAATTTTGAGCAATTTTTACTGCCGTATGCACTTTGGAGGTTGTTGCCCCGCCAATCAATAATGGTGTTTTAAATCCTAAGCGTTCCATTTCTTTGGCAACATGAACCATTTCATCCAATGATGGAGTTATTAACCCACTCAAGCCAATAATATCAACCTGGTGTTTTTTGGCTTCTTCCAAAATTTTATCACATGAAACCATCACGCCCAAATCAATGATTTCATAATTATTGCAAGCTAATACAACCCCTACTATATTTTTCCCGATGTCATGCACATCGCCTTTAACGGTTGCAAGGAGGATCTTCCCAGCCCCCCTTGAACCTGACTGTCCATCTTTCTCCGACAATAGATAAGGTTCCAAATAAGCCACCGCTTTTTTCATAACGCGGGCACTTTTTACCACTTGTGGCAAAAACATTTTTCCGCTGCCAAATAAATCACCTACAATGTTCATCCCCGCCATTAGCGGACCCTCAATCACATACAAAGGTCTTCCTAATTTTTGTCGCGCTTCTTCTGTATCTGCATCAATATATTCTACAATGCCTTTTACCAAAGCATGGCTTAAGCGCTCTTCAACAGTACCTTTACGCCACTCTTCATCTTTCTCAGATTTCTCTTTGGTAATGCCTTTTAATTTTTCTGCATGATCTACCAAACGTTCAGTGGCATCGTCTCTTCTGTTTAGTAAAACATCTTCCACCAACTCCAGCAAGGTTTTATCTATTTCATCATACACAACTAATTGCGAAGGATTTACTATCCCCATATCCATTCCGTGTTTGATGGCATGGAATAAAAATGCTGAATGTATGGCTTCACGCACGTGGTCATTACCTCTGAATGAAAAGGACACATTACTTACTCCACCACTTACTTTTGCATGAGGCAAATTTTCTTTAATCCATTTAGTGGCA
>CAZTCG010000091.1:0-635 GCA_964612005.1 uncultured Flavobacteriaceae bacterium
GTAGATGGCACCAATATTATTAAAAGAAAATCAATCAATATTAGAATGGCAGCGGCAATGCCATCAGGGAATTTAATTGTACCTGTGATAAAAAATGCAGATGAAAAAAATCTTATTGGCTTAACTAAAGCTGTGAATGATTTAGCAAAACGCGCCAGAGCAAATAAATTAGCTCCGGATGAAATTCAGGACGGAACATTTACATTAACTAATGTAGGAGGTTTTGGAAACGTTATGGGCACCCCAATTATTAATCAACCACAGGTAGCTATCATGGCAACTGGTACAATAAAGAAAAAACCTGCGGTAATTGAAACACCATACGGTGATACAATCGGGATCCGCCACATGATGTTTTTATCATTATCATTTGACCACAGAGTTGTTGATGGTTCACTTGGCGGAAGCTTTTTAAGAAAAGTAGCAGACTACTTAGAGGAGTTCGATATTAATCGTACTTTTTAAAAAAAAATGTTACTTTTACAATCGCATATTTCGTTTAAATACGAAATATGACTTTTGTATGAAATTTAAGCATTCGCTACTTATATACTTTCTGTTATTTGTCAGCACTTTAAGTGCACAATTTGTTCCTAAAGATAAAAGGTCATACAGAGCAAATTTTATTGAGGGAA
>CAZTCG010000091.1:645-6984 GCA_964612005.1 uncultured Flavobacteriaceae bacterium
TTGGAAGAAGGAAATCCTTTAATGGCGCTTGAATATTTTAAGTTTGCAAGAAACTACGATTCATTAAATGCAAATATTAATTACCTGGTTGGGTATTGCTATTTATCTCATCCCATAGCAAAACATGAGGCAGAATATTATTTTGAAATTGCCGCAGCCAATACTACTCGCAATTATGAACCATTTGAGCCGGAAGTAGATAAAGCTCCAGTTGTAACATTTTATCACTTAGCCCATGCTTATCACTTGGATTATAAATTTGATAAGGCCAATGATGCACTTGACAAATTTTCAACTTTCGTAAGAGAAAAAGATAAAAAAGCTAAAGCTGATATTGAACATCTACGATCTTGGATAAAATTTGCGCGCATTTATTATTCTTCACCTCAAAAAGCTGAAATTATTAATATGGGTGATAGTATTAATGATGAAATGCCAGATTACTCTCCGTGTTTGTCAGGAGACGAGCGAACATTAGTTTTTTCTCATCGTGGGAAAAACAACATGGGCGCAGCAAGTGGCGAAATGGCCATTGATGGTATACCTTATGAAGATGTTGTTATTTCATACAAAAAGAGTAATGGCGATTGGACAAAGCCGGTATCTATAAGTCCATTTATTAATACAATTAGTCATGATGGCGCTGTAAGTTTAAGTCCAGATGGTCAAACATTAATTGTTTATAAAGACGATAATGGGGGTGATTTATTTGAATCTACTTTTGATGGAAAAGAGTGGAGTATGCCGGTAAAATTTGGTTCAAATATCAATACAGAACATTGGGAACCTTCTGCATGTTTGTCACGTGATGGAAACGTAATTTATTTTATTAGTGATCGACCGGGGGGCTTAGGTGGTAAAGATATTTGGAAGAGTATAAAACTTCCAAACGGACAATGGAGTTTAGCTACTAATCTTGGACCAACAATCAATACGCCATATAACGAGGAATCTCCTTTTATCGGTGCAGATGGAATAACTTTTTATTTTAGTTCTGAGGGTCATCAATCAATGGGTGGGTATGATATTATGTATTCTATTATTGATGATGAGGGTAATTTTAGTAGCCCAATTAATATGATGTATCCTATTAACACTCCTGATGATGATTTATACTTAGTAGCTTCTCCCGATAACAAACGTCTTTACTACGCTTCTGCACATGAAGGAGCAGATAATCATGGGGAAAAAGACATTTACATGATTAATTATGCTAAAGGGATGTCTAATGCTTTGGTTTTAGTTAAAGGACAAATCAAACCCGGACCATGTGATAGTATACCAAACGATATTGCAATTATTGTAACCAATAAATCTTCCAATGAATTAGTTGGTACATATCGACCTCAACATGTTACCGGTGCTTTTTCTGTAATTCTTACACCTGGATTATCTTATAATTTCTCCTATCAGCAAGGAGGAATTGAAATCTTAAATGAGGATATTGATGTTTCTGAAGAAATGGTATACGATGAAATTAATCGAGATATCAAACTAAGACCACATAATTTGTGTAATGAAACAAATTATGACTCTGATACTGATGGAAAAGAAATTTTACTCTCTCTTTCTGTATTAAGTGATTCCAAAACTAAGAAACCAATACCTCATAGTCCATTTAAAATTTTTGCAGATAATGAATTGTACTACAGTGGAAAAACTGATGATAATGGAAAGGCAAAATCTATTTTACTTGAAAAAAATAAAGATTATCGCTTAGAGTTAGTAGATATTCCTAATGTAAAATCTACATTTACTACTAAAGGATTAGAAAAAGGAAAATTATTCGATAAAACATTATTTCAATCCGGTGAATCATCATCCGAAAGCGACGTAAAATACACCTTAAATATTTTAGCTTTAATGGATGAAAAAACATCTAAGCCCATTACTAATGCAGATGTACTAGTTGAGGGTACTGATGGAACTTACTTCAAAGGAAAAACTAACGATGAAGGTCGTATTTCAGATATAAAATTAAATGGAGAAGCCAATTATGAAATTGTAATTACTAAAGGGAAAATAACTATTGAGAGCCTCGTTTCAACTGTTGGAATAAAAAAATCAAATACATTTTCTAAAGTGATGTATGCTAAAGGTGGAGAAAAAATTATTCCTGATAATAGTGTATTTGATGGTAAAACGTTCAGCTTCTTTTTTAAATACAATATGAATGATTTAGATGAGCAGGCACCAGAGTATGTTCGTTTTATAGATCATCTTTTAGATAATAAGGATGCTTCAGGTAAAATTAAAATAAGTATTGTAGCAAGTGCTTCAAAAGTGCCTACAAAGAAATTTGCAAACAACCAGGAGTTAGCTGCTAAACGAGCTCAAAACTCATTAAATAGAATTTTATCTACTTTAGAACGCAAAGGAATTACTAAAAACAACGTTGAGGTTGTTTCTAAAAAAGCTGTTGTTTCTGGTCCAAATTATGAAAATGATCCAAAAAATGTAGAGAAATACGAGAAATACCAATATGTAAAATTGGAACTCAAAAAATAACTAATCAATAAAAAATGTAATTTTGAAAACCGATTATTGAATCGGTTTTTTTATTTAATGAAAACAGAATTAAAAGAGTGGTACAAGGAATGGTTTGATACAAAATATTATCATCTTCTATATAGTAACCGTTCAACCAACGAGGCTGAGGTTTTTGTTTCCAATTTAGTTAAACAATTAGCGTTTCCAAAAAATGCACGGGTTTGGGATTTAGCATGTGGAAAAGGCAGGCATTCTGTTGCGCTTAATAAATTTGGCTTTAATGTTTGTGGCACAGATTTATCAAAAGAAAGCATTCAATTTGCTCGAAAAAATGAGAATGACTCACTTTCGTTTTTTGAACTAGACATGCGTTCACCTTTTCGGGTAAATTATTTTGATGTGGTAATGAATTTATTTACCAGTTTCGGGTATTTTGATAAAAAAACGGATGACTTAAAAGTTTTAAAATCAGTTTCCAATTCATTAATTAAAAACGGACTATTTATTTTTGATTATTTAAATCCGAATTGCATTCGCGTTGATCAGCCAAAATCAATAATTAAGGAACAAGTGAAATTTACTATCACTAAAGAAAAAAAAGACAATAAAATTATTAAACATATTTCTGTTGAGGATGACGGAGAGAAATTTGAATTTAGTGAATCAGTAAAACTATATCATACAAATGAAGTGATTGATATGGCAAAACAAGTAAACATGAATAACGTAATGTTATTTGGCGATTATGAATTAAATGCCTTTGATGAAAACAAATCTCCTCGAATGATTTTTGTATTTAAGAAACAGTAATGAGCCAACTTCTAATTACTATATTACTTTTATTTCTTCCGGTATTTTGCTGTGGCTTACTTGTTTTTAGAGTATTAATTAAAGAACATCAATTAAAATTAATTCTTGCATTTAGTGCTGCATATTTGTTGGCATTAACTTTTTTACATCTAATGCCCGAGGTATTTCAGCAAGAAAGTAATGATGCAGGTCTTTTTATTTTAATTGGTTTTTTTATTCAATTATTCATCGATTATTTTTCTACAGGTATCGAACATGGTCATATACACATACATAAGGAGGATAAAAATAAAATCCCATTATCAATTATTTTTGGTTTATACATCCACTCATTTTTAGAAGGCTTGCCAATTGCAGAATTAATGAATCAAGGAAATGTAAATGATTCTTTGCTTAATTTTAAAAATTCCATGATACTTGGTTTAACCTTACACAATATTCCCATTGCTATTGCATTTGTAACACTTTTAAAACAATTGGAAATCAAAAAAAATCAATCTATTACTTTTTTATTATTATTTAGTTTAATGGCCCCATTGGGAGTTATTGCCAATGAATTAATGCAGTATGCAGGTGTTTCAAATATAAATTATATCATTCATATTTCATTAGGTATTGTAATTGGTATATTTTTACATATTTCAACTACTATCATGTTTGAAAGTAGCAGTAATCATAAATATAATTTTGCAAAAATGAGTAGCATTTTATTGGGTGCTGCACTTGCTTATTTAATCAGTTAATGCCATGTTTCATTTATTATTAAAAATTATACCACGTCCAATCTTAATTAAATTAAGTATCTGGTTCAGTAAAATTGCCCCGATTATTTACTATGGTAATAAACATACCGATCCCATCAGTGGAAAATCATACAGAAAATTTTTGCCCTATGGTTATGGAGGAAGAGCAAAACGAAAAAATGTTTTATGCCCAGGGAGTTTAAGTTTAGAAAGGCATCGATTACTTTGGCTTTACCTACAAAACAAAACCAATTTTTTTACAGCAAACCTTAAAATGTTACATATTGCTCCCGAACAATGTTTCTACAAATTATTCAGAGCCATGAAAAATATTGATTATACAACTGGTGATTATAACTCTCCAATTGCAGATGTACATTTTGACCTACATAAAGCTCCTTTTCAGGATAACACCTATGATGTTATTTTGTGTAATCATGTATTGGAGCACGTAGATGATGACGCGCAATGTATGCGAGAATTATATAGAATTATGAAGCCTGGAGGTTGGGGAATTTTTCAGGTTCCACTGGATGTAACTCGTGCAACTACCTATGAAGACCCTTCAATTGTTTCTGAAGCCGACAGAGAATTGCATTTCTGGCAAAAAGATCATGTTCGATTATACGGGCTAGATTACAAGGATCGCCTTGAAAAAGCAGGATTTAAAGTAGTTGTGGATGATTATGTAAACCAGCTAGGGCAGGAAGAAGTGGAAAGATTTAGGTTGCCTGCTGGTGAGATGTTGTACGTTTGTCGGAAATAGAATCATTACGTAATTTAAGTTCTTTTTCTTTAATTTTTTTGATACTATCTTTTATTAATTGTTCATGCATTTGCTGAATAATTTCTTTGTTCGGAATACAAATAATGTATTTTTTATTTCCGCTACATATTAGTTTTTCTCCTATAATCCATGGATTTACTTGCTTTAATAGATCAATAGAAAGCCCATATTGTTCAGAGAATTTTCGTAAATCGGTTATGCTGCTATCTACTTTAATTTTTTTATGGTTAGTTATAGTACCAGATTTTTTAAATTCTACATCTAATTCAAAAAAATCAGGATGATTTATTAATGCTTTAATTGCAAGAAGTTTAAAGATGTATCGTTTGGTTTCTGTATTCAGTGTTAAATCATAATATGTTTTTACGTTTTGTTTTTGTAATTGTTGTTGAATACCTCCCATTCCTAAATTGTATGATGCTGCAACCAAGGTCCAATTGTTAAATTGAGTATATGCATCATTAAAATATTTGCAGGCAGCCTCAGTAGCTTTTTCTACATGGTATCGTTCATCCACATCCTCATTTATTTCTAATCCGTAATTACTGGCTGTACCGGATATAAATTGCCAAAATCCCGTGGCCCCACGTGGCGATATTACATTAGTAAATTGACTTTCAATAATAGGTAAGTATTTAAAATCATCGGGTATGTTATTTTTTTTCAAAATCGGCTCAATTACAGAAAACCAATTTACAGAACGATTTACCAATGTTTTCAATGCATCAGGATGTTCTTTATTTCTATTGATTTCTTTTTCGAGTAAGTTGATGCAATTTGTATCGTTTACAGGGAAGCCTTCGCCTGCGAAATTTAATGATTTGTAAAATTTAATTAATGGAGATTCTATTTCCTGATTTTGAACTACTGTTTTTTTTTCTTTAAATACACTAATCCAAATAATTCCAACTATTACTAAAAATGAGCAGGAAATAAAAAGGTAATACGTATGATTTTTGGCAAAAAAAATCAGTTTAAATAGTAACGAAGTTGAACGACCTGAATTCAATTAAAATAAATAATGATTAAAGCTATTTAGTAATTTTTAATCATTCAGAAAGCACCTGTTTAAGTTAGTAACAAAAAAGGGTTTATTAAATTATTTTTGTTCTCTAAAAAAATATTGTTAATAATTCATTAGGGCATAACTTTTAAATTAAGCTCCTTAAATAGTTTTAACTTGTAATAAACTAAAAATATTTTATGTTTATAGAGTATGCTTACTTTATCTTAATACACACATTTTTTGGTTCGGTAAAAAATTCAATGGCTTCAAATCCACCCTCTCTACCAACTCCTGAAGATTTTACTCCTCCAAACGGAGTTCGTAAATCGCGAAGCAACCAGCAGTTGATCCAAACTATACCTGTGTGTAATTGTTGTGCTACTCGATGAGCACGTGTTAAGTTTTCTGTCCAAACGGTTGATGCCAAACCATAGATGGTAGAGTTGGCATACTGCAACACTTCTTCCTCTTTATCAAAAGGCATGATGGTAACAACAGGTCCA
>CAZTCG010000092.1:0-2894 GCA_964612005.1 uncultured Flavobacteriaceae bacterium
CTATTTAATTTTCGTCCGAAGCCAGGCATAAATACAAACCAAACTTCAGCTTAGTTACTGATATTATCCTGAATAGTAACATCAACAGAATAACTTGCCATTTTACGATGCAAGGTCCATGTCGCTAAGCAAGGGCGCTACAAGGTTTGCAAAGGTTGCTAAATCCTAGATTAAGCAGCCATAGCGTAAGAATACTCTTCGCCAGATAAAATTTTGAGAATTAGATTTAAAGTGCTCCGTTCACAATACACTACATGCTTACACTTCTATTGCTCTCGCTGTCAAAACCGGGCGGGCCCAATAGATAAATTCAAAGAACATTACAAATTTAGCACAATGTTAGGCTTAAAAAAATAAATTTGCTTCTTTTAAGCTACATAATTATGGATTTTACAAAATTTAATCATCAAACCAAAATTCAAATTCGTTTTTCCGACCTTGATGCATTTGGTCATGTAAATAATGCTGTTTTTGCATCTTACTTTGAAATGGCTCGTGTTAACTATTTTGATGATGTATTGGGCAAACGTATTAATTGGAAAAAAAATGGGATGATCCTGGCAAAAAACATTTTAGAATATAATTTACCCGTCTTTTTAAAAGATAATATAATCTGTTTATCCGCGGTTACTAGATTAGGGAATAAAAGTATCGAAATTCAAAATGCATTAATAAGAGATAATAATGTTTTAGTTGCAACAGGCATAGGAACTTTAGTTTGCTTTGATTATGAAGAAAATAAAACTATAGAAAACTTTAATTTGTGAAAAAGAAGGAATTAAAATGTAATTGAATTAATTATTTTGCAATTCACTGATTTTCATTTGTTTTTACTTATTTGATTAATTCTTATCTTCGGCCTCTTATTAAAATAAAAATTAGTCCTTAAATGGAAAAAATGAATATTCATCTATTGAGTTTATTGTGGAAAAAAAAGAACCTCCTTTTAAAGATAGGTTTTTCAGCTCTCTTTGTTTCAATTATTATTGCCCTTTTAATACCACCCAGATTTAAATCAGAAGCTACTATCTACCCTGCCAACCTAACCAGCTTTAGTGATGAAACTCCAACTGAACAATTAATGCAGTTTTTAAATTCAGTAGAGGTAAAAGAAAACATAAGGAAAAAATATAACTTATATAAACATTATAAGATAGATTCTACAGATAAGCTTGCTGAAACTTATTATTTCAATATAATCAGAGAAAATGTAATTCTGAACCAAACAAAATATGGTTCAATTGAAATTGTTGTTTACGACCAAAATCCTAATATGGCAAAAGACCTTGTTGAGGGAATTATTGATGCTGTTAATGAGCATATACGTTATTCTAAAAATGAAAAAATTGCGGAATACAATCAAACAAATATGCTTTTTATGGGTTCTCGCAAAAAATCGATGGATAGTGTAGATATATTGTTAAAAGATTTCAGCGAAAAATATGGCATAAACAATTACAGCGATAAAATTGAAAATGCTGCAAAGTATTATTATAAATCAATTCCCGAAGGTAGATCTGATGGATTAGCTAAAAAATTAGTTGAACTCGAATTTCAAGGCAAAGAAGAACAATGGAAAGAAAGAAAAACAAAAGTGTGGTCGGAACAATTTAATATATACCTAGGAGATTTTAATGCTTCCCTTCAGGAATACGATAAAGGAGTAAGAGACATAGAAAAAAAAATCACCTACACCACTGTTGCATCAAAACCAATTGTGCCCGAAGCTAAGGATTCTCCTAAGCGCACATTTATTGTTGTAGCTTTTACATTAAGTGCAGTTTTACTCTCCTCAATTTATATCATTTTTGAAGATAAGATAAAATCCTTAAAACAGATTATTAATAAATAAAGCTCTAAACGCTTAATGAGTCAGAAAAAATTTATAAATAATCTTGCCATTTTAATTTTTCTTAATTTATTGGTAAAACCATTTTGGCCTTTGGTTATAGAGCCTGCCGTGCAACAAGAGGTTGGAAATGTAGCTTACGGGGAATATTTTTCACTGTTTAATTTTTCTTTTCTTTTAAATATTTTACTTGATTTTGGAATCACAAACTTCAACAATAAAAATATTGCTCAAAATAATCATTTATTAACTAAGCATTTCTCTGCTTTGTTCGTACTTAAGCTTTTACTTGCTTTGGTATATTTAGTGTTTACAGTAGGTATTGGTTTAGTAATAGGGTATGATTCTCGTTTAATTAAATTATTACTCATTTTAGGCTTTAATCAGTTTTTAATTTCACTTATCCTTTATTTGCGTTCAAATTTATTGGGGCTGCATTTGTTTAAAACTGATAGTTTAATTTCAATTTTAGACAGAACAATTATGATTGTTATTTGCAGCATCATTTTATGGACCAATTTTACAAATATCAAGATAGATATTATGACGTTTGTTTATATACAAACAGCCGCCTATTTTATCACAGCAGCATTGGCCTTTTTTGCAGTTTTAAGTAAAACAACAGATTTAAGGATAGTTTGGAATTGGCCATTTTGCCTAATGATTCTTAAGAAAAGTTATCCATTCGCAATTTTAGTTTTACTAATGACTTTTTACAATCGTTTGGATGCAGTGATGATTGAAAGAATATTAGGAGGTGAAGAGGGGGCTAGAGAAGCGGGAATTTATGCTAAAGGGTTTAGATTATTAGATTCAGCAAATATGATAGCATATTTGTTTTCAATTCAGTTGTTACCAGTATTTAGCAGAATGATTAAGTATAAGGAAAATACCGAACAACTTGTTAAGTTATCATTCACGCTATTAATAACACCAGCTATTGTGGTGGCAATTGGTTGTTTTTATTACAATGTTGAAATTACAGCACTCATTAATCATGGAAATACTGATTCTGCTCATGTATTTAGCGTTCTCATGTGTTGTT
>CAZTCG010000092.1:2904-3527 GCA_964612005.1 uncultured Flavobacteriaceae bacterium
CTTTATTGCTATTTCCAGCACCTATATTTTTGGAACCTTGCTAACTGCAAATGGTAATCTAAAACAATTAAATTACATGGCACTATCCGGAATTTTACTAAACCTCATACTTAATATCATTTTAATAAATTATTTACAGGCATACGGTTCTGCTATTTCAAGTTTAATAACTCAGTTTTTTACTGCTATTTTACAAATCTACCTTGCTATTAAAATTTTTAAATTCCGGTTTAATAAACGTTTAATTACTCAACTAAGTTTATTTATCGTTGGAGTAATCAGTTTTAATATCTTCACGCATCATTTTTTAAACAATTGGATGATAAATTTTTCAATAATGACAATACTTAGTGTAGTTTGGGCGTTATTAACAGGATTAATTAGTATTAAATCAATTTTCAGATTTTTGAAATATTAATGTGATGCAAAAAATGAATGTAGAATTACTAAAAGTTTTATTTAATAAAAGAAAATCTATTATTTACTCATTTGTAATAGTTGTCATTTTTTCTATTGTAATTTCTTTAGTAATTACTCCAAAATATAAATCAGTTTCGGTTATTTATTCCTCCAATTTATTATCAAACAGAGGTATTCTTTTTTCTAATGAAGTATTATCGAAT
>CAZTCG010000092.1:3537-6940 GCA_964612005.1 uncultured Flavobacteriaceae bacterium
GCTACTAATACTGAATTATTAATGCAATTTATTAATTCAAATGAAATTAAACTTCAGTTGTTGAATGAATTTGAGCTTGATAAACATTATGGATTAAATAAATCAGATTCAAAATTTAATACATATTATACCTATTTCTACAATGAAAATTTTAAGTTTTCACAAACTAAGTATGAATCGATTTTGATTGAAGTGTTTGATAAAGATCCGGAAATGGCTTTAAAATTGAATGAAGGAATAGTAAAAATTACAAATCAATTTATTCAACGCTCAGTTAACCAACTTATTGATGAAAAAATAATTTTTTTAACCAACACACTTCAAAATCGTGAAAGGAAAGCAGATAGTTTGAAGTTAATCATAAAAAAATTAAGTAACGATTATGGGTTGTTTGATTATTACCTTCAGGTTGAGCAACTATCAAAAAGTTATTACAAAAATGTTCCGCAAAAAAGTTTGAATGAATTTAATCCGGAGTTTAAGAAAATAAGTGAAAATGGGGTCGATTTTTTACAATTAACAGAAGAATTTAAAGGAAATATATTAGAAGCAGTAAAGCTAAAACTCAACATTGATGAAGAAAAAGCAAAATTAAAAAGTAATATCAATTACGTTCAACTAATTTCAAAACCTGAGCTTCCTAGCGAGAAAGATTCACCTAATAGAACATTAATTGTAATTGGACTAACCTTAATTTTTGGTTTATCCTCAGTTCTTTTTATAATTCTTAAAGCTAAATTTCAAAAAATTAAAGATGCAATTATTCAGGAATAATATCCGAATATTCTCCTTTTTACCATTATTATTCTTGGCTATTGGATTGTTGTTCTATTACCTATTCAACAATAACTTTGTTATATATCTTAGTTTAATTCCTCTTGCCCTCTTAATTTTAATACTTGCAGTATTTTACACTGAAAAACTTTTTTTAGCGACAGTTTTTTTGACTCCATTATCAGTTTCATTAAGAGAATTAGGGTTTGCAGATGGTCATCAATCTTTAGATTTAAGTTTACCTACAGAGCCTGTTTTTGCAGGTATTTTATTATTGGGGATAATACATCAAATCTATTTTAATTTTTTAGATAAAAAATTTATTAAACATGCTCTATCAACTCTAGTAATTTTTCAGTTATTATGGATTTTAATTACAAGTATTACGAGTACTATGCCCATAGTTTCAATAAAATTTTTGTTAGCCAGATTATGGTTAGTAGGAAGCTCTTTTTATTTTGCCTCATACTTATTTAAACATTTAAAAAACATTTATGCATTCATAATTCTTTATCTTTTAGGCTTATTAATAGTCATTGCTCAAACTACTATTAAACATGCAGGTTTTGGATTTTCAGATGAAGTATCTAATTGGATTATGACTCCATTTTATAATGATCACACAGCGTATGGAGCTGCAATTTCACTTTTTTTACCGATTACAATTGGGTTCGTTTTTTTTAAAGAGAGAAGCACTTTTTTTAAATTGTTTTTTTTATGCGCATCGTTACTATTACTAATTGGCATCTATCTTTCTACCGCACGAGCTGCTTGGTTAAGTGTTGCAGGATCTAGTATTATTTTAATCACACTTCTACTTAAAATCAAATTCCGAACAATATTCTTTTTATTAATTGCTTGCCTGTTAGTTTTCTTTACGTTTCAAAATGATATAATCATTGGATTGGAAAAAAATAAAGCAGATTCGGAAGGTAATAAAGCAGATAATATTGGTTCAATAACAAACATAAAAACAGATCCAAGTAATGTGGAGCGTTTAAATAGATGGAATTGTGCGTTGAGAATGTTTGATGAAAGACCTGTTTTTGGTTTTTGACCGGGCACTTATATTCTACAGTATGCACCGTTTCAGAAATCGAGTGAAAAAACAATTATCAGCAATAATGATGGCAGTAATGGAAATGCACATAGTGAATATCTGGGGCCATTAGCTGAACAAGGATTAATTGGATCTGCTATTGTACTTTTAATAACTTGCGTTTTTTATTTTAAATCATACAAGCTTTTTTATACTATAAAAGATTATAATTTAAAAATACTAGTTGCGTCAATCATTGTTGGAATGAGTACTTATTTTATTCATGGTTTTTTAAATAATTTCCTCGATTCTGATAAACTAGCCGTACCATTTTGGGGTTTTCTGGCTATAATTGTTGCAATTGATTGTTATCATAAAAACAATAACTCTGAAATTAAAGTATCAAAGGAGTTCGTAACTTAAACCAATTTAAACTATTGGTTTTTATTTCTTTTGTAAATTGATTAAATACTAGAAAAAGAAACGTCTTTCCTAATTGTATTTAATCCGTAAGTATTGAATTATCATAAACATCTATATTTTACTATATTTACAAAATGCAAAACTATTTAAGTCAACCTTGGCCATGGTATGTTGCAGGACCATTAATTGGTTTAATGGTGCCACTTTTACTGATTTTAGGCAATAAAACGTTTGGTATTAGTTCATCCTTAAGGCATGTTTGCGCCGCTTGTTTCCCTGGTAACATAATTTTTTTTAAATACGATTGGAAAAAAGAAAGTTGGAATTTGTTATTCGTCACAGGCGCTGTAATTGGAGGTTTTATTGCCTCTAACTTATTATACAATCAAAATGCTGTCAAAATTAATCCTCAATTAAAAAATGAATTATCAATATATGGAATAACCAATTTAGATTCACTCATTCCAACACAAATATTTTCTTGGACTAACTTGTTTACTATTAAAGGATTTATTTTAATTGTACTTGGAGGTTTTTTGGTTGGCTTTGGAACAAGGTATGCCGGTGGCTGCACTTCCGGTCATTCCATTTCCGGTCTAGCTAATCTTCAATGGACATCATTAATTGCAACTTGTTGTTTTATGGCCGGAGGATTTTTAATGGCAAATATTATTTTACCTTTTATCCTTAAACTTTAAAAAAATGAATCAGTTTCATAACGAACATTTAGAGGCGATTAGAAAATTAGATACTGAAAGCACTAATGAATCAAAAATTAAACATTCCTGGTGGCATGGTATAAAATACATTTTAACTGGCATATTATTAGGAATTATTTTTGTTAAAGCTGAAATTATATCTTGGTTTCGTATTCAAGAAATGTTTCGCTTTCAGTCTTTTCATATGTATGGAATAATTGGTTCTGCAGTTATTGTAGCAGCAATAAGTATACTGATAATTAAAAAATTTAATATTAAAACAATTTATGGCGAAAAAATTCATTTTATCCCAAAACCATTTCAAAAGGGGCAAATTTTTGGCGGCTTATTGTTTGGTTTGGGATGGGCAATTACTGGCGCCTGCCCAGGACCTATTTTTACACAGATTGGTACCGGATCAACAGTTATAGTAATTAATTTATTAAGTGCAATTTTAGGAACTTGGTTT
>CAZTCG010000093.1:0-5282 GCA_964612005.1 uncultured Flavobacteriaceae bacterium
ATTCTACAACAGGTTTAGGTTCATTAACCGGAACAGGAAATATTCCTTCATTTGTGGCTACAAATACAACAACTGCTACAATTTCATCTCAGGTTGTAGTAACGCCAACATTAAATGGATGCACCGGAACAGCACAAACATTTACTATAAGTGTTTCACCTCCGGGTTCATTGAGTTTTACAATGGATTCGGTAGATTTAACTTGTGCATCTGCAAATTCTGGATCAATTACAATTACACCTGGAGGGGCTAATTATACGTATGATTGGATTAGCGGGCCAGCTAATTATACTTTGCCAACTATAAATACGCAAGCCAGTTTAGTAAATATACCTGAAGGAGAATATTGTGTGGAGATAAATAGTCCAAATCAACCTGCAGGAAACATTACACTATTTACCGAAACATTTGAAAACTTAACCCAATTTGCTTCAAACTGGACTTTAAATAATACAAACGGAACAAATATTTGGGTAAATAATAACAGTTATATTGGAGGCACTTGTGCTCCATTTGGTTCTGTTGCGGCTTTGCCAAATCAGCCGGCTGCAATTACTAATGGTCCACAGAGTTATTATCTTCATATTATGGCAACTTCTACTGCACCTGTTACCTGTGGAGCAGGATCAGTTAATTTTCCCCCATTAAATGCTAACTTTAATGGATCTCAGGCATCTACACAATATGCAACTTTAAATACACCTATCAATACTGTTGGATTATCTAATGTTACCGTTTCATTTTATTGGTTAGGAGATGGTGATGTTAATGATTATGCTATTTTAGAATCAAGTGTTGATGGTGGAACTACTTGGGTACAAGCAGGCGCTATTTTAAATAATCAAACTACTTGGATTCAAACAACACGTACTAGTGCAACTTGGGCTAATATTTCTAATTTACGTTTAAGATTTAAATGGATAAATAACTCTTCATCCAGTCAGGATCCTCCAATAGCAATTGATCAAATTGTAATTACTGCAGATGCACCGGCAACATGCCCTGCTCAGGCTACCCAGTGCGCTACATTAATAGCACCTCCGGTTAATTACCCAACTTTTGCACAGTTAGATAGTATTTGTCAGGGTGAGGCAATTAATTTACCAACTTCAAGTAACAACACAACTCCTATTTTAGGAACTTGGTCGCCAGCAGTAAATAATCAGGCTACTACAACTTACACATTTACTCCTAACGTAGGTCAGTGCGCCGAAGATACAATAATGGAAGTAGCTGTGAAACCTATTCCTGATTTAACAGCTATTACAAGCCAAACAGTTTGTGCAGGGCAAACAGTAAATGGTGTAACGTTTACATCATCAGTTTCTGGTTCAACAATCGATTGGACAAATACTGATGCGACTATCGGATTATCAGCTACAGGAAACGGGAATATCAACTCATTTACTGGTACAAATAATGGAACTGCTCCTGTTATAGCAACTATAGCAGCAACTCCATCTGCTAATGGATGTACAGGTGTTACCGAAACTTTTTCAGTTACTGTAAATCCAATTCCTAGTTTAACTGCCATTACAAGTCAAACAGTTTGTGCAGGAGAAACAGTAAGTGGAATAACTTTTATAACCGATGTAACAGGTACTGTTGTAAATTGGACAAATACTGAAACTGCTATTGGTTTAGCTGCAAGTGGTAACACAAATATTGGTTCATTTACCGGAATTAATAATGGAAATAGTGTTTTACAAGGAACAATTTCAGCAACACCTTCTGCAAATGGATGCGATGGAGCTGTTCAAACATTTACTATTTCAGTAAATCCAATTCCATCATTATCACCGATATCAAGTCAAACGATTTGTTCTGGACAAACAGTGAATGGTGTAACATTTACATCAACAGTTTCGGGTTCAATAATCGATTGGACAAATACAGATGCAACAATCGGGCTTTCATCCACTGGAAATGGTAATATCAACTCGTTTACAGGAAGTAATACTGGAACAGCACCAATAATAGCAACTATTTCCGCTATACCTTCAGCTAGTGGTTGTGATGGTACTGCTCAAACTTTTTCAATAACCGTAAATCCTAATCCTGATGATATTACAATCACAAGTAGTGTCGAAAATTGTGGAAATACTGATGCCTCTTTAACTATTTCAGGAACTACGGGAGGTGTAGCTCCATATCAATATAGTTTTAATAATGGAGCCTTATCTTCAACTACAACTTACAGTAGTTTATCTGCAGGTACATATTCATTATTAGTATCTGACTATAATGGTTGTACATATTCTAAAACAATTACCATTGGATCATTGCCAGGTCCGAACGGAGTTGTGTTAACGCCTTTAAATGCTAATTGTGGAGGTTCTGACGGCCAATTAATAGTTACAAATACAACATACGCAAATGGTCAAACACCAAGTCCTCCATATCAATATAGTTTTAATGGGCAGCCAGCAACAAGTAATCCTACATTGGCAAATATTCCTTCGGGCAATTACACAATAACAGTAACCGATGCAAATAATTGTGCCATTGATACTGTAATTTCAATTGGCTCAAATCCGCCTTTTGTTGCTGATTTTACTGCGAGTCAATTAAGTGGATTTGATTCTATCAATGTTGTTTTTACCAATCAGTCTAGCTCAGGTATAAATGTTAATTATTATTGGAATTTCGGCAATGGTGTTGTTGATACAACTTCAAGTTTATCCGAATCTTCAGCTCAGCCTTATCTTGGAGTAAATTCATATACAGTAACATTATTGGTTAGTAATGGAAATCCATTATGTAATGATACTACTTCATTATTTATTTATGTAGATATTACCCCGTTTATTGAAATCCCTAATGTGTTTTCACCAAATGGAGATGGTTTAAATGAATTTTTCAGCATTAAATACAGAGGCTTTAGAAATCTGAATATGATCATTTTTAATCGTTGGGGAAATAAATTATTTGAAACATCAAATCCAGGTGCAGGCTGGGATGGTACCGGAGCTTCAGAAGGAACCTATTATTATATTGTTACCGGAACCGGTAGCGATAATAAAAATTTTGAAGCAAAAGGCTATCTTACTCTCGTTAGATAATCATGTTTTAGAATGTGAAAAATGGAAGTTGTCGTAACTTCCATTAAATTATTATCTTTGCACTCTTAAAAAATTTTAAATATGTCTTATTTGGAATTTGAAAAACCAATTGAAGAATTGGATAAAGAATTGGCTAAGCTAAAAGAAGTAGCTGAAAAAAGTAAAGTTGACGTAAGTAAGTCGGTTACTGAATTAGAAGCAAAAATTTTAGAAGAAAAAATTCGTATTTATTCCAATCTAACCCCTTGGCAGCGCGTAATGGTGTCTCGTCATCCGGAGAGGCCTTATACCTTAGCTTACATAGATTATATCTCAAAAGGTACATTTATGGAATTACATGGTGATAGAACCGTGTGGGATGATAAAGCAATGGTAGGTGGATTTGGAGATTTAGATGGAAGAACTGTAATGTTTATTGGTCAACAAAAAGGGATTAATACTAAAATGCGCCAGATTAGAAGATTTGGTATGGCTAATCCTGAAGGTTACCGTAAAGCTCTTCGTCTAATGAAAATGGCGGAGAAATTTAATAAACCAATCGTTACTTTAATTGATACACCAGGGGCTTATCCAGGATTAGAAGCAGAGGAGCGTGGACAAGGCGAAGCAATTGCTCGCAACTTGTTGGAAATGGTACAGCTAAAAGTTCCGGTTATTTGTATTATAATTGGCGAAGGAGCATCCGGTGGGGCATTAGGTATTGGAATTGGAGATAAAGTATTGATGCTTGAAAATTCATGGTATTCTGTAATTTCTCCTGAAAACTGCTCTACTATTTTATGGAGAACCTGGAATTTTAAAGAGAAAGCTGCCGAAGCACTAAAACTAACTGCTGAAGATATGACTAAAAATAAGTTAGTAGATGGTGTTATAAAAGAACCATTAGGAGGCGCTCATGCTAACAAAGAAGAAATTTTTGAAACTGTTAAGCAACGTATTATTGCGGAGTTAAAAGAATTGGATAAAAAAACACCTGAGCAACGTATAAATGAACGTATTGAAAAATTCTGTGCTATGGGTGTAACGGAAGAAATAGAAGATTAAAAAACAATATAAAATGGCAAATACTGGAGATATCAATGTAGGATCTGTGATCCGTTTTAATGGCGAGTTAGTAGTATTAACCGAGTACCAACACCGTACACCGGGTAACTTGAGAGCTTTTTATCAAGCAAAGATGCGTAATCTTAAAACTGGTAAACAAACAGAATATCGCTTTAGGTCTGGTGAAGAAGTTGAAATGGTTCGTGTTGAATATAAAATGATGCAATACATTTACGAAGAAGGTGAATTTATTGTAGTAATGGATGGTGAAACATTTGAACAAGTTTATGTTCCAAAAGTAATGATTGGAGAAAATCTTGAATTTCTTAAAGAAGGAATGGAAGTAAAAATTACATTCGAAGGCGATAATCCAATTTTAGCCGAACCACCTGTGTTTGTTGAGCTAACAATTACCTATACAGAGCCCGGAATTAAAGGAGATACTGCAACAAACACACTAAAGCCTGCAACTGTAGATACCGGAGCTAAAATTATGGTTCCATTATTTGTAAACGAAGGCGACACCGTTAAATTTGATACAAGAACGCGTACTTACGTAGAACGCGTTAAAAAATAATTTACTTTAGTTAATTATTTAATAACCGGGAGTTTTTTAAAAAATCCTCCCGGTTTTTTTATTTTAACAGTTATAGGCCAAGTTTAATGGCTTTAAAATATTCTTTCAAAAAATACTGTTAAAAATTATGTTAATAAATTAAAATTTATTTACTTTTGTATTAAATCTAAAATTCTATGAAATACTTTGAAACAAACTACCTAGGAAAACCTTCAGTAACAGCAGCTTTAAAAGGAAATTCAAAGTTGCAAAAAATGCTTTCTGTAAAAGCATTGAAAAGCTCTACCGATTCAAAAAGTTTAACTACTTCAGATTTCAAAAGATTAAGTAATGGAAAAACAAAAATCAACAAGCAACTTACTGTTGATGTTGACAACTACATTAACCCATTTGGTTTCTGATTTTAATTTAAACTTACTCACATTTCAAAACCACATCCAAACGATGTGGTTTTTTATTTTTCAACATGTAAACTACTTTTGAAAACTTCATGAATATAAATTTAATTCTGCTCTTAAATTTGTTTTATGAGCGAACTAAAACTATTCTTAAAAACAACTGACAAGCTGAACATAGATATAAAACAAGTAAAAGCAACA
>CAZTCG010000093.1:5292-6904 GCA_964612005.1 uncultured Flavobacteriaceae bacterium
CAACAATTGCATTGCTGGATGAAGGAGCAACCATTCCGTTTATCTCCAGATACCGAAAAGAAGTTACAGGAAGTTTAGATGAATTGCAGGTAATGCAAATTCGCGATGAAATAGAACGCCTTCGTCAGTTAGAAACACGCAGAGCTGCCATTTTAAAAAGTATTGACGGGCAAGGGAACTTAACCGATGAATTAAAAGAGAAAATTGAAAACGCTGAAACCATAAGCGAACTTGAAGATTTATATCTTCCTTACAAGCCAAAGCGAAGAACAAAAGCTACTATCGCCAGAGAAAAAGGCCTCGAACCGCTTGCATTAAAAATTTATGCCCAAGAAAAATTTGATTTGGATGCAGAAGCAACACAATTTGTGAATGCAGAAAAAGAAGTGAACAATGTAATGGAGGCATTGCAGGGTGCTCGAGACATAATAGCGGAGATGGTGAGTGAAGATGCTGAGGTTCGTTCACAATTGAGAAATTTATTTCAGCGCAGCGCAACCATAAAATCTCGTGTTATAAAAGGCAAAGAGGAAGAGGGTGAAAAGTTTAAAGATTATTTTGATTGGGAAGAATCCCTCTCACAATGCCCATCACACAGAATGCTGGCAATGCGTCGCGGAGAGAAAGAGGATTTTTTAATTCTGGATATTAAACCAGAAGATGAAGATGCTGTTGCATTGATTCATAAAAATGTAGTAAAGTCAAACAACGAAGCATCTAAGCAAGTTGCGGAGGCATCTGAAGATGCTTATTTCCGTTTATTGCAACCTTCTATTGAAGCAGAGATGCGCATGATGCACAAAGAGTTGGCAGATACCAAAGCCATTCAGGTTTTTGCCGATAACATCAAAGAATTATTATTGGCATCTCCACTCGGACAAAAATCTATCTTGGCAATTGATCCGGGTTTTAGAACGGGTTGTAAAGTTGTCGCATTAAACCGCCAAGGAAAATTATTGGTCTTGCTTTGTGTGCTCGCCATCAGATTGAAGCCATTGCTATTGGTAACGGAACAGCAGGAAGAGAAACGGAAACGTTTGTTCGTAAAATTGATGTGTTACCTAAAGATATTCCGGTAATCATGGTCAACGAAAGTGGCGCGTCAGTTTATTCTGCATCAGAGGTAGCTCGCGAAGAATTTCCTGATTATGATTTAACTGTGCGTGGTGCAGTTAGCATTGGAAGAAGATTGGCTGATCCTTTAGCCGAGTTGGTTAAAATTGATCCTAAATCAATCGGTGTAGGACAGTATCAACACGATGTGGACCAAATACAATTAAAAAATAAACTGGACGAGGTTGTTGGGAGTTGTGTAAATGCTGTTGGTGTGGAACTCAATACAGCAAGTAAACAATTATTGACTTATGTATCAGGACTTGGACCTGCACTTGCACAAAACATTGTGGAATACAGAAATGAAAATGGTCCGTTTCGCTCACGTAAAGATTTACTAAAAGTGCCACGCATGGGAGAAAAAATCTTTGAGCAATCTGCCGGGTTTTTACGTGTAAGAAATGGTGTTCATCCTTTGGATAAAAGTGCTGTGCATCCGGAAGCATATCATGTGGTTGAGAAAATGGCAACCGATAAAGGTTGTGATGTAGAAGAATTA
>CAZTCG010000094.1:0-6886 GCA_964612005.1 uncultured Flavobacteriaceae bacterium
AACTAATCATGCAGGGGGTGTTGTGGGTGGTATAACCAACGGAAATGATTTAATATTTCGCCTTGCTATTAAACCTACTTCTTCAACTCCTAAAACTCAAACAAGCTTAAACTGGACTTCTCAGCAGCAAGAAGAATTTTCTGTAAAAGGCAGACATGATTTATGTGTTGCACTTCGTGCGCCGGTAATTGTAGAGGCAGTTACAGCTATTGCATTAGTTGATTTTATGTTATTGGCACAGAGAATTAAAAGAATAATCTAATCAGATTATTGAATCTGCTTAATACCGATTAGTTTTAGCAGCTGTTTTGTACCAAACATGCTTAGTACTATTATCATTGGATATACAACGGACAAATATCTTCCGTGCCATTCATTAAATGTGAGTGAGATTAAAATTACATTCATTAGAATTATAGAGTGAAATAAGATTGTTTCATTATTATTCTTAAATGAAAACAATGCCAAAATGTAAAGAGGATAGTGTAGCATCATTATAAAATTGTGAGTAGGGGAGTAATATTCTCTTGTTAGAACAAAAAAGGAAAACGCTTTCCTGCAACATAATTTAAAGTCGTACCAAAAAGAATTTTTTTCAATTAAGCATGTGTGTGCATTTAGAATGGTGCAGTCAATCAAGTTAAAAACTTCATTAGGTTTTTCTGGAAAACCACAAATGATAGAAGATTCACATATCGGTTTAATGACATCCTCACAGGAACATACTTGAATTAATACTGTCGAAAAAAAAACGATTGATAATGCTAAAAACAAAATAATACCAATGATTTTTTTATAGTTGAATTTTTTTTGAATTAAAAATATAATGGAGGGGATGATAACTAATATTCCTTGCGGTCGAGAAAAAATAAGAATGGCCCCAATTAATACAATAAAGAAAATATTTTTTAAGGAATAATTTTTACAAGTGACGAAAAACAGAAAAACAATCGATATGGAAATAAAAAAACTTTCTGAAAAAAAAGTTAAAACCCAAAACTGAATGAGGTAACTAAATAAAAAAACAAGGAATGCGATTTTACTTAAGATGGTTGAAGATGTTAGTTTCAAAACAATTTTATTTATACAAAATGCCGAAACTATACTTAAAAATACCTGAATCAAGATGGCAAATTTTAATCCAGATATAAAAAAACAAATGACAAGAAAGAAATTATAAGATGAAAACAGAAAATAATTTTTAAATGAAAAAGCAATATTCCCATTTATAATTTCATTTGCTGCACTAATATATTTTTTAGCTTCATGATTAGTAATTATACCGGTTTGATAATAAAGAAAAAATAGAAAAATAAAATACAGTACGAATACGATAGGATAAAATAATGAGGAACTAGTTATTTTGTATAATCGAAACACAAATAAAAAACAATAAAATTTATGTTATTTGTTATTTCCTCAACTCAAAGTTTTGACCAAGGTAAACTTTTCTTACTTGTTCATCGCCGGCCAAATCTTCTGCGGTTCCAGCCTTGATTACTCTTCCTTCAAATAATAAGTAAGCCCTATCTGTTATACTTAAAGTTTCATGTACGTTATGATCGGTAATAAGTATTCCAATGTTTCTTTCTTTTAATTTGCTCACAACACTTTGTATGTCTTCTACAGCAATTGGATCAACGCCCGCAAAAGGCTCGTCTAACAAAATAAATTTTGGGTTAGTTGCTAAACAACGAGCAATTTCAGTTCTTCTTCTTTCACCGCCAGATAATTGATCACCTAAGTTTTTTCTTACATGGTTTAAATTAAAATCTGCAATTAAAGATTCTAATTTTTCATCCTGCTCTTTTTTTGTAAGCTTTGTCATTTCTAACACTGCTTTTAAATTATCCTCTACACTTAGTTTTCTAAATACAGATGCTTCCTGCGGTAAATAGCCAATTCCAAGTTGTGCACGCTTATACATTGGTAAATTCGTAATCTCTTTATTATCGAGAAATATTTTCCCTGAATTAGGTTGCACCATGCCCACAATCATATAAAAAGAAGTGGTTTTTCCCGCACCATTAGGGCCAAGTAAACCAACAATTTCTCCTTGCTTTACTTCAACAGAAACTTCGTTAGCAACGGTTCTGCTTTTGTATTTCTTAATTAATTTTTCTGAACGTAATACCATGTTTTTATTTTTTTTCTTGAAGCAAAGAAATTTTCATTCTTATGTTATCGATTGGTCGATCGTTTTTATCTGTACTCACTTTAGCTATTTTATCAATAACATCAATCCCATACAACACCTCTCCAAAAACGGTATAGTTATTATCTAAATGAGGCGTTCCTCCATAAGTTTTATAAACGTATTTTTGAATATCAGTAAATGTATACTTTGGCAAAATTTCATACTGAGGTAAAATAATAGGTTCTATTTCCTTTTTTAAACTAGTCAAGCTATCTTTAAAGTTATTTTCCGTAAAGTACTTATATCTTTCCTTTGTTTTTTCATTGCCTGCAACATTCAAATAATCATCTGTAAGCCGTTGAATGAGTTGTTTATTTATTCTTAACTCAGTTTTTTTTAAAGTTTCATCGGTGTGTAGTTTTCCTTGTACAATATAAAATTGACAACCCGACGAAGCTTTTTCAGGGTTGATATCATCTCCCTCTCTAGCCGCACAAAGCATTCCTTTTCGATGAAATAGCTGTTGGTTAAATTCTGCAGGAATAGTATAGCCTACATCTCCGTCACCTAAAACCTGATCTTTTGTTGCATTTTTTGAATCTGGGTCGCCTCCCTGAATCATAAAATTATTAATTACCCGATGAAACAGAAGACTATCATAAAATTTTTTTGCGACTAGTTTTATAAAATTATCTCGATGCAGTGGAGTTTCATTAAATAACACAAGAATCATATTCCCATATTCTGTATGTATTTTAATCAGATAATTAGAGGGATAAATCTTTTTTAGCTGTTTAATAGCATTTCGTTCGTTTTTAAACTCGTAGCGCACAATCTTATCTTGAGAATAACTATTAAAAACCATTACAACAAACAAGGAAAACAGCAAAAGTTGTCTTTTTTGTTTATTCATAAATTTTATTACTTTTGTTAAAGGCATCGCATAAAATTAGTTTATTATCATAAAACCTATGAAAAATTTTAAATTTTTAAATGTTGTTTTTTTAGTATTAGTGATTTCGGCAATCGTTTTTTCTTTTTCATGTAATAAACCAAAGCCATGTAAAGCTATAATTACCGTTAAAGATAGCGCAGGCGTAGCCGTTCAGCAGGGTATTTCAATCAAGTTGTTTGCTACTGTTACCACTCAAACTGGCACTACAACCGCGGATTTAACTGCTGAAGGAACTACAGACGGAAAAGGGCAGGTAGAATTTACATTTAAGTTACCGGCAATTATGGATATACGTGCAGAAAAACCAAACTGTACTTCCTCATTACCAAGCACTGATAATACAGGGCAATACATTCCGGGTGTATATTGTAAAGGAAGAGGAATTGTTAAGTTTGAAGAAAAAGATGATCCAAACGAAAAGACAGTATATTTAACCTACTAGCAAAAAAGCACTTCATTGAAGTGCTTTTTTGTTTGATTAAAACCAGGTGTATTTATCAGAGAGCTTATTGAATATGTTTTTTCTTTTGTGTTTGTTTCTCGAGTTGGTTTCAGTTTTGGGATATATTGGAAAACTTATTCCTAATTGATAAAAAGCGTCAATAATTCCAAATCGGTTATCAATATCTGCAAATCGATAGCGAAAATCTCCATACAAATTAAATCCGGGAAATGGTTTTTCAAAACCTATCCCTAAATCTAAACACAAGTTTTTGTTCCTTACCCATGAGTTTTCTTCATAAAAAAATCGCGCATCACTAAAGTCGTTTTGACCAGTATAGAATCCTTTCCAATACTGAAAACAAATTCCGGAAACAGTATAAACGATAACATCCTGATCAATAACATGTGCCAAAGCATTATATGATAAAACGATATTGTTACTACTTACGTTTTTCCATGTAGGAGCTAGTTGAAAAGATGGAGTTCTAAAATACTCCAAGCTAAAGCGCATATTATTTTTTGTTAAATAAGAAGTGCGTAATGACCAACCTAAATGATAAGGGTTTTCGGTATAATTTCTAAAAATATTAATACTTGATAAATTTGCTGAAGCACCAACATGAATGTAAGGATCTGTTCTTTTTTCTTCAAATAACTGTGCACGAGCAGAGGTAAAAGAAAAAAGAAAGACGTAGTATATGAAAATTAATTTAACTTTTTTCACAACATCAATTTACAATAAAACAAGTTATTTCACTAATAATTTAACACTTGTTTAAGTTTATTTCGCATGATTTTCAATCAGATTTATACTTAATTTTAATCGCTTACCATTAGATGAATACATTAAAAGAAATAATCAGTAGAATAACTTTGATTAAAGGTTGGAACATGATTAAAATTTATGGTTCGTTTTACATGTCAAAATTGCTTAAGATTAATTTACATTCCGGATTTCCAATAAGCGTTTCTATTGAGCCAACAACGAGTTGTAATTTGCGTTGCCCAGAATGCCCCAGTGGATTAAGATCGTTTAAAAGAGAAACAGGTATGCTATCATTAGATCTTTTAAAAAAAATAATTAATCAATTGCATAAAAAAACCACCTACCTTACTTTTTATTTTCAAGGTGAACCGTATTTGAATCCTCAATTTTTAGAGATGGTTTCTGTTGCTAATGAAAATAAATTATTTACTTCAACTTCAACCAACGCTCATTACTTAAATTCTGAAAACGCAAAAAAAACAATTGAAAGTGGCCTAAATCAATTAATTATTTCTATTGATGGTACAACTCAGGAGGTGTATGAGCATTACCGAATAGGAGGAAGTTTGAACAAGGTTATGGAAGGCACAAAAAATATAATTCATTGGAAAAGAAAATTAAATTCTACTACGCCACATGTTGTTTTTCAATTTTTAGTTGTAAAGCCAAACGAGCATCAGTTGAAAAGCATTAAAGAGCTGGCAAAAGAAATTGGGGTTGATGAATTACGATTTAAAACAGCTCAAGTTTATAATTATGAATACGGCAACCCTTTAATTCCTGAAAATGAAAATTATTCAAGGTATAAAAAGGGGAATGATGGTAAATGGAAATTAAAAAACAACCTCGAAAATCAATGTTGGCGAATGTGGAGCAGTTGTGTTATTACATGGGATGGTAAAATTGTACCCTGCTGTTTTGATAAAGATGCCAAGTATAATATGGGGAATCTTTCTGAAATCTCTTTTGGTGAAATTTGGAAATCTAAAGAATACAATACATTTAGAAACAATTTATTAAAGTCACGTAAAGAAATTGATATTTGTACAAATTGCAGTGAAGGAACAAAAGTTTGGGCATAAACTTTTGTTCCAATAAAAATTGTTTTTTATGCGTGTGTTTTTTCAAACTCCTGCATAGCATTTACCAATACCTGAACACTTTCAAGCGGTAGTGCATTATACAATGAAGCTCTATAGCCACCAACATCACGATGACCTTTTATGCCATCAATGTTGTATTCTTTTGCCAGTTTATCAAATAATGCCTCGTATTCTGGTTTTGTAGGTAAGAAACAAACATTCATGTTGCTTCTGTCTTCTTTTTCCACAGTTCCAACAAAACAAGAATTTCTGTCAATTTCATTATAAAGTAAATCTGCTTTTTGCTGATTTATTTTTTCAATCCATTCAACACCACCATTCTTTTTTAACCAGCGTAAAGTAAGCATACTAACATAAACCGGAAATACAGGTGGTGTATTAAACATGCTTTCTCCTTTAATGTGCACCTGATAATCAAGCATAGAAAGTTTTTTACGTGTTGCTTTCCCTACAACATCTTTTCTAATCATAATCATTGTGCTGCCCGCAGGACCCATATTTTTTTGTGCACCTGCATATATTAAAGAAAAATCTTTTGCGTTTACTTTACGGCTGAATATATCCGAACTCATATCGCACACCAATGGAATGGATGTTTTTGGGAATGATTTGTATTGTGTGCCATAAATTGTGTTGTTCGATGTAAGGTGTAAATAATCAGCATCAGATGGGATTTCAAATCCTTTGGGTATATAAGTAAATTTTTTATCCTCAGATGAAGCAATAACATTTACATTTCCAATCATTTTTGCTTCTTTTATTGCTTTTGTGGCCCAAACTCCGGTATTTACATATGCAGCATGTCCATTATCTGTTAATAGGTTATAAGGAACCATAGCAAATTGCATACTTGCTCCGCCACCTAAATAAAACACTTCATAATCGTCACCAACTTCAAATAGATCTTTTACTAATTGGCGAGCTTCGTCCATTACTTTTACGTAATTTTTACTTCTGTGAGAAATTTCTAATAAAGACAAATTCATATTATCAAAATTGATACATGCATCTGCTGATTGTTGTAGAACTTCCTGAGGAAGAATTCCCGGACCTGCACTGAAATTGTGAACTTTAGTCATAAAAAAGATATTAATTGATTTCTTTTGATTTTTAATTAATGCCGAACAAAATTAGGATAAAAATGAAATGAGAGATAATAAGTTAAAGTTATTTTAAATTATTTTTTTCATTATCACTTATTAATTAAATAGAAGTATTTATTGAAATTGATAGATATTTAAGTATTAACAGTATAAAATAAAAAACGCGCAAGTAATTGCGCGTTTCTGTTGGAAAAAATATAGAGAATTATTTACAATTTCCCATTTCTTTTAATAAAGCTTCTGCAAATTTTTGCTTATCCGCATCTGATGTATATTTGGAAGTAATTTCCTTATCAAAAGCAGAAGCATCTGAAACCAACTTTGTGTATTCTTCCATTACAGACTCTTTCATCATTACTGATTCTGATTGTAAGCCTA
>CAZTCG010000095.1:0-368 GCA_964612005.1 uncultured Flavobacteriaceae bacterium
TTCACCTTCGTGCATTTGTCCACCGGAACTAATACTTGTATCTTCACAATGAGTAATAATGAATGCATTGGTATTTTTAGCATATTGCTGAATTCTCATTAATAATCCGGCATCTTTAATACTTCTTTTATCATCACTAAAAGCAATAGCTCCGGCTGATTTCATATCATGAAATTCAGCCATGTCTTTTCCTGCTCTGTCAACAGTTAAACAACCTATAGGGAAAACATCTACCGGATTTTGTTTTGATTTATTTATTACGTATTCAACTTGTGATTTACTGTGCATTGGTGGTTCTGTTGATGGCATAGCGCAAACAGCAGTAAAACCTCCGGTTGCAGCAGCTTTTAATCCACTTTCTAAATCTT
>CAZTCG010000095.1:378-6859 GCA_964612005.1 uncultured Flavobacteriaceae bacterium
AGAAACGAGCCTGCATATCCATCCAACCAGGAGAGATACATAAATCTGTACTTTCAATTACCCTTACATTTTTTTCAGGCTTTATAGATGTTTTTATCTGGGTTATTATCCCTTTTTCAATTAAAACATCAACGCGTTTACCGTTTAAAGAAGAACGGCTATCTACAATGGTAGCAGATTTAATCAGTACATTCATTTATAAAAACGTATTAATAATAGTTCGACGAATAAGAACAATAAAGTTAAGAGTAAAAATAATTTCCACAAACTAGTAGCTTCCAGTTCATGTTGTATTAATTTTTGAATGGATTGTTTATTGCTGTCTAGTATTTCAAAATTGGCAGTTGAAGTTCCTATTTCTTCAGTAATTTTTTCGGGGGTTACTGTTTTCAAATAAGATTCTAAACGACCATAATTGAATGAAACAGCATCAATATTTTCGTTATTTAAAGTAATAAAATAATTTCCTTGTTGATTAATTTGAGATTGAGTAAAAATCTGAGTCCCTGAAATTTCATTTCTGACTTCTGGTATAATATCCACACTTTTTGATTCATTTACAATGTGTACAATTTCATTACCTGATTCCTGTATATTATTAGTTGATAGTGCATTATTTATACCTGTAAAATAATATAACGGTTTTAATCTTGAACTATTAATTGCCATTTTAATTATTGTTGGAACAAAAAGAGCATGTTTGCCAAAATTGCTCGCATCATTTTCTAATGAAGTAGCACAAACATAAAATTTAGCATTGTTTGATAAATTGTATTGTGTTAAAAATTCGTTGCCATTAAGTAGTGACAAAATAATTGACTTATTATTTTTTATCTGATTGGAAAAATTAAAGTGAGAAAAAGTTTTTGGTAAATCAATGTTCTCCTGTTTTTTAGAAAAAACTCCTTCATACAAACCTTGTTCGTAGTTTACTTTATCTAATTTTAAGTCAACAGTATCTTTACCAGTAATAGTTGCAGCATTTAAACTTGTTAATAGCGTATTATATGTGTTTAGTTCGGAATCCATGCAAGGCACCAAAAACACAGAACCACCCTTTTGCAAGAATGAATTTAATTCTGAAATTAAACCACTACTTATTGTTTTCAAATTATTAATAATAATAAAATCACAGGTTTTAAATTCATTATAAGCAATTCCTTCTTCATTAAAATCAAAGTATTGAAAAAGCGAATCGTTTTTCAATAAGGAATTAAAATACCCTGCCGATTTACTATTTTTTCCATTTATAACTATTACTTTAATTTTTGATTTTACCTGGAAACTGAAATAAAATTGATTATCAAAAGTTACGGGTGAATCCTCTATTTCTAAACGGCATTGCTGAAAACCGCTCTCTTTTGGTAAAAATGAAATTGGCACAATTACTTTTGATCCTTGCTCGGCAGAAAATGTTACGGGAGCAATAAGTTTATTATTAGTGAATAATTTTAAAGTTGCATTTATCAATTGATTTTCAGATAAGTTTGTTATGGACACATTTAATTTTTGATTCATCCCGAATTGCTGTACCGGACTATCAAACCAACAAGAATCTATAAACACATTGTTAGATTGTTTGCTTTGAATAGGTAAAAAATAAGTTTGAATGGAAGTGTCTTTTTTTATGTTTTTAAAATCACTTGTATTTTCCTGAAAATCGCTAATGATAAAGTTTTGCTTTATATCAATCGAACTACTTTTTAATAAATCTAATTGGCGGGCATAAATCTCTGATAATTTTTTTGAAGCCGAAGATATTTTTAATTCTTCAATAGCTTGTAAGAATTCATCCTTAGCTAATAAGTGCTGATGCTTACCTTCAAAATCGTGAGTCAATAATTGAAACTTATCTACATCTGCATACGCTTTTGCAATTTCTCTCGCTTTATTTTTGGCTTGTTCAAACAGTAATCCGTTTTTATTTTCAGCCTCCATACTAAAAGAGTTATCAATAAAAATACTCACAGCTTTATTTCCTGATTTTTGAGTATTATTTTTTTTTGGAACAAACGGCTGGGCAAAAACAAAAACCAAACAGGCAAGCGCTAGTAATCGTGAAATTAAAATCAGTAAATTTTTAATTTTAGAAGTTGACTCGCTTTCATTTTTTATCTGTTTTAAAAAACGAACATTTGTGAAATATACTTTTTTGAATTTTCTAAAATGAAAAAGATGAATAATAATGGGAATAGCTAAAGAAAATAGCGCCCATAAAAATTCAGGATATAAAAAATTCATCCTTTAAAAGTACAAATTTTTACTTATTAGTTACATAATTTTAATTGATTACATAAAGCATTGTATTACTCAATGTTTAGCTTTTTAAAAATAAAATTCTCACTTTCAACAACAAAATATAAGCTACTTATCTAACATTCAAAATAAACATTCATTACTTAATAAGTATTCAATTAACATTAAGGTAAATCGAAGTTTATTTTCTATAATCGTAAAAAAATAAGTTATGAATTCATCACCAACAAAAACGCCTTCTTCCTTTTACGTATTAATTTCTGTTTTCTTTTTTTGGGGGTTTGTAGCTGCCAGTAATACTATTTTAATTCCCTTATTTAAACAGAATTTTAACTTAAGTCAATCGCAATCCCAATTAGTTGATTCCGCTTTTTATGTTGCATATGGAGTAGGTTCTCTCATCTATTTTTTATGGTCGGTATTAGCCGGTGATCCATTAAATAAAATTGGGTATAAAAAAGGGTTGATTCTTGGATTACTTATTTCTGCAGCTGGCACATTGGTTTTTTTACCGGCTGCACAAAACAATTCTTTCACATTAATGTTGCTGGCATTGTTTTTAGTTGCATTCGGATTTGCCTTACAGCAAATAGTTGCGAACCCATACGTAATTGCATTAGGTAGCCCCGAAACCGGAGCTCATAGAAATACTTTGGCAGGAGGAATTAATTCATTTGGAACAACCATAGGGCCACTTATTGTTGGGTTTGCCATTTTTGGGAATGTTGGTCAATCAGCTGCAGTTGGAATTGATGCTGTTAAAACACCTTATTTAATTTTAGGCATGGCTTTTATTTTATTTGCCTTATTGCTTGCCTTTTCTAAGTTACCTCCAATTAAAAATAATGATAAAGTAAATTTCGACTTTGGCGTTTTTAAATTTCCGCAGTTAATATTAGGTATGATTGCCATTTTTATTTACGTAGGAGTTGAAGTAGGTGTTCAAAGCAATTTACCAGAATTAATGAAACAACAAGATTATCTTGGTTTGGAACCTTCAAAAACTGTTCATTACATTTCATTATACTGGGGTTGCCTTATGATTGGCAGATGGACAGGTGCTATCAATGCCTTTAACCTAAAAGAAAGTACAGCAAAATTATTAAGTATTGTTATGCCCATCATTGCTTTTATTGTAATCATTTTAGTAAATTATATAAAAGGAAGCCCGATAATGGACTTAGTTTATTTTTTCCCATTTGTTTTAATTCTCATCGTCATTAGTTTTATTGTAAAACAAAAGCCCGCACAAACTATGTTTGTGTTTGGTAGCCTAGCGGCTATGATGATGATTGTAGGTATAATTACTAGCGGTAAAATATCACTTTACTCCTTTATCTCAGCAGGATTATTTTGTTCTGTCATGTGGCCATGCATATTTGCATTATCTATTGCAGGTTTAGGAAAATATACAGCACAGGGCTCGGCGTTATTAGTCATGATGATTGTTGGAGGTGCCACTATTCCATGGTTACAAGGCAAATTGTCCGAGAGTATTGGCATTCATCTTTCCTACATAATTCCGGTTTTATGCTTTGTTTATCTCGCTTTTTTTGGCTGGAAGGTAAAGCAAGTATTATTAAAGCAAGGTGTAAATTACGATGAACCGGCAAATACAAACGCACATTAATCATGATTGAATTTCAATTTGCCAAACAAAGTGATTTAGCCAAAATTGTTGGTACCTACAACGCAAGTATACCTGGCAGACTTGCTACTGCCGATTTAGAAGATGTATCCGTAGAAAGCAAACAAAAATGGTTCGATGATCATAATGAAGCAGAACGTCCGTTATGGATTATTTTGTTCAATAAACAATATGCTGGATGGATGAGTTTCAGTAGTTTTTATGGGCGTCCGGCCTACCAGGCAACAGTTGAAGTAAGCATCTATCTCGAACCACTTTTTCATAAAAAAGGAATTGGAAAAACAGCATTGCAATTTGCAGAACTTGAAGCTAAAAAAAGAAGTATTACCACACTACTTGGATTTATTTTCGGTCATAATGAAGCCAGCTTGCACTTATTCCAACAGGCAGGTTATGAAAAATGGGCGCATTTGCCACAAATAGCAAACATGGAAGGAATTTTGAGAGACTTGATTATTCTTGGAAAAAAAGTGTAAGATTCTCTTTGCATTTATCTCTTATTTTAATTTATCTAATAAATTAATTTGTAAAACTGTCAGCTAGTGGTTCATTGGCATGTATTTCGTATACTTGTTTACACTAATTTTTAAAACATGAATTTATTTGACGGAAATTTCCGCTTAAATGCTGATATAGAGGAAGAAACAGAGTTAATTCCATTACTTTCTGCAGAAGATGAAGAGCAGATGAATAACGAAAGCGTTCCAAAAGAACTGCCAATATTACCACTTCGAAATACGGTTTTGTTTCCGGGTGTTGTTATTCCAATAACAGTTGGAAGAGACAAATCCATCAACCTCATCAAAGAAGCTAACAAAGGAAATAAAATCATTGGTGTAATCTCTCAAAAGAATGATAAAATTGAAGATCCGGAGGCTGAAGATTTAAATTCAATAGGAACAGTTGCTTATATCATAAAAATGCTGCGTATGCCTGATGGAAGTACTACTGTAATCATACAAGGTAAAAAACGTTTCAAAATTGTTGAGTTCACGCAAACCGATCCTTATTTTAAAGCTAAAACCGAAGAATTCACCGAGCTAAAGCCAGATAAAAAAGACAAAGAATTTGAGGCCTTGGTCTCTTCTTTAAAAGACATGGCCATTCAAATCATTAAACAATCGCCACAAATACCTACAGAAGCTTCATTTGCGCTCAACAATATTGAGAGCGCTTCGTTTTTAGTAAACTTTATTTCCTCTAATTCCAGTGTTTCCAGTCAGGAAAAACAGAAAATGCTTGAATTATCCAGTTTAAAAGAGCGAGCAACCATTATGCTTTCTCATTTAAATAAAGAGTTGCAGATGCTGGAATTAAAAAACCAGATTCAAAACAAGGTAAAAACAGATATAGATAAACAACAACGTGAGTACTTCCTGAATCAACAAATGAAAACCATTCAAGAAGAATTAGGTGGTAGTCAACACGAACAAGAAATAGCTGAATTTAAAGAGAAAGCTAAGCTAAAAAAATGGAGTAAAGAAGTTGCTGAATTATTTGAAAAACAAATGCAAAAGCTGCAACGCATGAATCCAAATGCTGCTGAGTATTCCGTGCAAACTAATTACTTGGAATTATTACTGGATTTGCCGTGGGGAGAATACACCGATGATAATTTCGATTTAAAATATGCCCAGGAAGTTTTAAATGAAGACCATTACGGATTAGAAAAAGTTAAAGAGCGTATTTTAGAATACCTTGCCGTAATTAAATTAAAAGGCGGAGAATTAAAAGCACCAATACTTTGTTTGTATGGTCCTCCGGGAGTTGGGAAAACATCTTTGGGAAAAAGCATTGCAAAATCGTTAGGCAGAAAATATGTTAGAATGAGTTTAGGTGGCTTAAAAGATGAAAGTGAAATTCGTGGTCACCGAAAAACATACATTGGTGCAATGCCCGGAAGAATCATTCAAAATCTAAAAAAATCACAAAGTTCAAATCCTGTATTTGTGTTGGATGAAATTGATAAAGTGGGCAACGATTTTCATGGCGACCCATCATCTGCATTGTTGGAAGTTTTAGATCCAGAGCAAAACACCAAATTTTATGATAATTTTTTAGAATTGGATTACGACTTAAGCAAAGTAATGTTTATTGCGACTGCAAATAACTTAGCTACCATACAACCCGCTTTACGCGATCGTATGGAAATTATTAAACTTTCGGGTTATACGGAAAATGAAAAAATTCACATTGCTAAAGATCATTTGCTTGATAGACAGCTGAAAGAAAATGGTTTAAAGCCAAAGGAATTAAGCATTTCACAAGATGCCATTCTTTCATTGATTCGTAAATATACTCATGAGGCAGGGGTTAGAAATCTCAATCGTGAAATTGCTAATCTCGCTCGTAAAACTGCCAAAATTATTATCACCAAACAAGCATCATCCTTACGCATCACTAATCAAAATCTCCATAAATATTCTGGAGTTGAAAAGAAAAGTTTTGGCATTGCTCATAAAGAAGATTTGGTTGGAGTTACCACTGGCTTGGCATACACTGAGTACGGTGGAGATTTGCTTGATATCGAAACTTTACGCTTCGAAGGAAATGGTCAGGTTAAAACTGCTGGAAGTT
>CAZTCG010000096.1:0-6818 GCA_964612005.1 uncultured Flavobacteriaceae bacterium
CAGAAACCGCAAAGTTGAGGTAGGCACTTTTAATGAATCGCTGATTAACAAAAAAATACTGCTCGCCTCTTTTTTTCTTTGCCGATGCCGGTTTACCCACGTATCCTTTTATCGAGAATCCCGGAGTAACTTCATCTACCGCAACCAAATTTCCCTTGATGCTTGAACTCAGTAATCCTTCAATGCGCTGAATTAAAGTGCTTGCAGGCAAATGATACATTTCATGCCCGTTGTTGAATAACTGAAATGCAATTTCGGGATGTGCCATGGCAACACGCTCAAATTCATCAACGATATGTCTCAATTCAATATTATCGTTTTTTAAAAAATTTCGCCTCGCTAGAATATTAAAAAATAAATTTTTTACGCTGATGGAGGTCCCAACCGGACAACTGCACGATTCGCGGGTGGTGATGATATTCCCTTCATTAATGACTAAAAAACCTAACTCACTTTCTTCTGGGCGGGTTTTAAGTTCCACCTGGGCAACTGCAGAAATAGCAGCAAGCGCTTCACCTCTAAATCCTTTGGTGATGATTTTAAATAAATCGTCGGCATTTTTAAGTTTGGAGGTTGCATGGCGTTCAAAACACAATGCTGCATCGCGCTCGCTCATGCCGCCACCGTTATCAATAACCTGCAAAAGCGATTTCCCACCTTCTTTAACTATTAGTTTTATGATAGAAGCTTTGGCATCTACTGAATTTTCCAATAATTCTTTTACAACCGATGCGGGACGCTGGACCACCTCTCCGGCGGCAATCTGATTGGCTACATTTTCGGGTAATAATGAAATTAAGTCTGGCATAAATAAAGGAAAACGAAATTACTAAAATTAAAGGCAACACAGCAATTGCTTCAATAAAACTTTTATCAAATAAAATGAAGTTTAATTTTCACAATTTGTTAATTAAAAATTAATTTTCATGTTAAAAGCATGAGCTATTAGTACAAAACCCAAATCTAATTTTGTACCTTTAATAGGTGAAAGAAGAGGTATTACATTACATCTGGAAATTTCAGTTATTTACTGCTTTTTATCTTAAAACAACAGATTCTGAAAATGTTGAAATTATTCATCCCGGCATTTACAACTCAGATAGTGGACCTGATTTTTCTAATGCTCAAATACGAATTGATGGAATTTTGTTAGTAGGGAATATTGAATTACATATAAAATCTTCCGATTGGAAAAAACACAAACACGATAAAGATAGCGCTTACAATTCAGTGATTTTACATGTGGTCTTAGATCATGATATGGATGTAATCAATAGTAATGGAATTAAACTACCAACATTACAATTAAAGCACCTTATTTTCCCTTATGTCACGAAAACTTCACCGTTGATGATAAAACCTAACAAAACTCTTTTTTGTAAAAATCAAGCTATAGAGATAAATGAAAATGATTATCTACAATGGATGGATGAATTATATTTTAAACGATTAAAAAACAAAATCAGCTTTATTAAGGAAATATATTATTCAGAGAACAAAAACATCCATCATACTTTATACAAATTAATTGCTCTATCTTTTGGTTTTAAAACCAACTCACTTGCTTTTGATTTATTATCGAAACAATTATCTTTTCATGTAGTTAAAATGTATTTACATGATTCTTTAAAAACAGAATCTTTATTGTTTGGAGTTGCAGGATTTTTAGACGAGACAAATAAAGATGATTATCATCAACAATTAAAAAATGAATTTATTAGGATTAAAAAGAAGCATAATATAATTCCCCTTCCTAATTCAATTTGGAAATTTTCACGAATGCATCCTCAAAATTTTCCGAGTATACGCATTGCGCAATTTTCAAGCATGATAGATAAAATTGATTTTATAATTAATCATTTAAACGATTTAAATTCATATGATAAATGGGTAAATACATTGAAAGGTAGATTATCATTTTATTGGAAAACTCATTATGATTTTGGGAAAAAGACGAACAAACGAAATAATGATTTAGGTGAATTATCTATAAATTCAATAATAATAAATGCAATAATTCCTTTTCTGTTTTTTTATTCCGAAAAAACAAAAAATCAAGTGCTATTCCAAACTGCTCAGGAATTAATAAAATCAATGGTGCCAGAAAGTAACTCAACTATAAAATTATATTCATCTGTTTTGCCAAAACCGGTTTCGGCAGTTCAAACACAGGCAATGATTGAACTAGAAAAAGAATATTGTTCCAAATCAGGATGTTTAAATTGTTTAGTAGGAAAAACAATTTTACAACGAGCATAAAAATTATTCAATAAAATATGATAAATTTGTTTAACAAGTTATGCTAATCAATAAAGTAATATCGTGGTTTGAATCACAAGCATTTGGTGTTTGCGAGTGGTGGGGAAAAAAATTAGGAATAAAAACCACCAATGTTCGCATGTATTTTATTTACCTTTCTTTTTTCACCTTTGGCTCACCTATTATCATTTATTTCATTATGGCATTTATGCTTGAGCATAAAGATTTTTTTAGACCAACACGTTATCGCAGAAAAAGTGTTTGGGACATTTAATCAAAACAATATTGTTTTTAATATCTATTTGTTGAATTAATTCAACGGGCATAGTTAAGTCTTTAAATCAAACCTATTAATTTCGTTTTTTATAATTGATAAAAGATGATTTTGATTGTCATGAATTTAGAGTATGTATTTAAATGATATTCGAAGATCAACTCATTTAATTAATTAAAATGATATCAGAAAAAAATATAAATAAGTTGAAGAAAAAACAAACACCTTTTTTTGTTTATGATTTAGGTTTGTTACAAAAAACAATTTCTCAATTAAAAAAACATGCTGGTAAAAAATATAAAATTCATTATGCATTAAAGGCTAACCCCAATCCAATATTACTTCAACTCATTCAAAAAGAGGGATTAGGAGCTGATTGCGTTAGCGGAAATGAAGTAAAACAGGCAATTAAATGTGGGTTTAAGACATCTGATATTGTATTTGCAGGCGTAGGTAAAAGCGATCATGAAATCAACTATGCACTAAAGCATAATATTTTTTGTTTCAATGTAGAAAGTATTTCAGAGATTTTAGTTATCAATCAGCTTGCATCTAAACAAAACAAAATAGCACATATTGCTTTACGTATTAATCCAAATGTAGATGCTTACACTCATAAATACATCACAACCGGTTTAGAAGAAAATAAGTTTGGAATTAATCCTTATGAATTTGATGAGGTTTTACAAATTATAAAACAAGTAAACCATGTTAAGTTAATTGGATTGCACTTTCATATTGGTTCTCAAATAACAAATTTAGACCCGTTTAAAAAACTGTGCATAAGGGTTAATGAAATAAATAAGTGGTTTATTGAACGCGGAATTTATACTGAAACAATAAATTTAGGAGGAGGATTAGGAATAAATTATGAGGAACCAGATAAAAACGCAATTGTTGATTTTGATTCTTATTTTAATGTATTCAGAAAATTTTTAGAAGTTAAACCCAATCAAAAAATTCATTTTGAATTAGGAAGATCAATTGTTGGGCAGTGCGGAACTTTAATATCAAAAGTACTTCATATAAAAAATGGCATTAATACTAATTTTGCAATTTTAGATGCAGGTATGACGGAGTTGATAAGGCCAGCGCTCTATCAGGCCTATCATAAAATTGAAAACATGAGTTCGGTTAGCGCTATTAAAGAAAAATACGACATTGTTGGGCCAATTTGTGAAAGTAGCGATTGTTTTGGAAAAGCAGTTTTATTACCTGAAACAAAACGAGGAGATTTAATTGCAATAAGAAGTGCGGGTGCCTATGGAGAGGCAATGTCTTCTAACTATAATTTAAGAAAAGTAGCCGGAAAATTTTACCTATACTAAAATTTATTTTTTATTGTGCCTATCTTTCAAAATGGCAATAACATCTTTTAATGTGCAACCTTTTGCTTGCAATAAAATAAGGTAATGAAAAAGCAAATCAGCTGATTCGTTTAAAAATAAATCCAGGTTATTGTCTTTTGCTTCAATAACTGTTTCTACTGCTTCTTCTCCCACTTTTTGTGCAATTTTATTAATGCCTTTTTTAAATAAAGATGCTGTATATGAAGTTTCAGGGCTTTCATTTTTACGTTTGCTAATGATGTTTTCCAGTTGGTATAAAAAGTCGCTTTCATTTGCTTCGTTCCAGCAAGTTGGGCTGCCGGTATGGCAAACAACTCCTTCTGGATTTACTTTAATTAAAAGTGAATCCTCATCGCAATCGTTGAGTATTTCAACCAAATGTAAAAAGTTGCCACTTTCTTCGCCTTTTGTCCATAAGCGGTTTTTTGAACGACTAAAAAAAGTAACTTTTTTTGTTTCCATTGTTTTAGCGTATGCTTCTTCGTTCATAAAACCAAGCATCAACACACTTTTAGTAGTTGCATCTTGAATAATTGCAGGCACTAAACCATCGGTATATTTATTGAATTGTATGTTCATTTTTTACGTACTAATTTTTGAATTAATTTCTTACGGGAATATCTTGTTCAGCTAAAAAACTTTTTAATGATTGAATTTCTATTTCTGAAAAATGAAAAACACTTGCAGCAAGAGCAGCATCTGCTTTACCAATTTTAAATGCATCAGCAAAATGTTGCATACTTCCAGCTCCGCCACTTGCAATTACAGGAATCTGAACGGATAAAGAAATAAGTGAAGTGATCTCATTTGCAAATCCATTTTTTGAGCCATCATTGTTCATGCTGGTGAGTAAAATTTCTCCTGCACCTTTTTGCTCAACTTGTTTTGCCCAGTTTAAAGCAGTAGTGGTTGTTTTTTTTGTGCCTCCATTTAAATAAACATACCATTCACCATCTGCCTCTTGTTTTATATCAATTGCTGCAACCACACACTGACTACCAAAATTTTTTGCTAAAGTTTGAATTAATTCAGGCTTGGTGTAAGCAGCAGAGTTGACTGAAATTTTATCGGCACCATGATTAAGCAAATGATCAACGTCTTCAATAGAAGAAATTCCACCACCAACTGTAAACGGAATATTAATGTGTTCTGCAATTTTTTTTACAAGTTCACTTAATGTTTTTCGTTTTTCGTTAGTGGCAGTAATGTCTAAAAACACTAATTCATCTGCACCCTTTTCCGAATAACGAATGGCTAATTCAACGGGATCACCCGCATCACGAATGTTTTCAAAGTTGATGCCTTTAACAGTTCTTCCGTTTTTAATATCTAAACAAGGTATGATTCGTTTTGCCAGCATTTTAAATTTGTTTATCTGCGATTCATTTAAACAAGATTTTAATCTTTAGTATTTATCTTATAAAAACCACGAAGTTGAATTACTTTTTTTAATATTCTTAAAAATAATATTAATATTCCATTTCACTTCAATCATTTTCCGCTCTATATTTTTCAATTTGCAAAATATTATTTTGTATGTCTTTCATGATGTTATTTGCCCACCAACTGGCATAAAAATTAAATGTGGTAGTTAATTTAAAATTACTCCATAAATGAAGTCTGCAGGTTGTATTATTTAATTTTTCAAGTTGATATGTTCCGGTTAAAACATCAAAATATTTTCCGCCCACTACCAAATGTTCATCCATTGTTGTTAATGGTATTTCATGAGGCAAGGCCTTTATTGTAAAAGACATTTTTTTATTATCTATGTATTCTGTTACAGTTTCATGAAATACTAGACCATTTGTAAAAATGGCTTCTCTGTATGCTCCAATACCTTCAAAATTAAGTTCTGCTTTTACAGGTCTGGGAAAATTTAATAGGTTGGTAAGCCAACCTTTGTCTTGTTCTTTTTTAATTTCTTTTACTCTTGTTACATTGTCCCATATTTTTTCCGCAGGGGCATTAATATCAATATATGTGTAAGCTTTATAGGCTGTTGAATTTGTTCCAATATAATTTTCAATAGGAGATATAAAAAGTGGCAATAAAACGACAACAGATAAATATAATTTATTGTCTTTTTTCTTTAGTTTAAAATATCCACCAATTAACCCACCTATTGAAGCTGCAATTAAAAAGATTGGTAATATCATTAATAAACAAGGCCATCCTTCAATTGCAAATAATAACGTTATGAAAAAGAAAACGAAAATAGGTATCCATGGAACAAAAAATCGGTATGCGAATTTTTTAACTTTTTCTTCGTTTGAAAAATAAATAGTTAATGCGCCAACAATTGAAGGGAGAAAAAATAAAAATGTTTTTGACATCATATTGAATACACCGCTCCATGTTGATTCGCCAAAAACAGTTCGCAACAACAACGCATAGATTGTTGGAATAATTATGATTTTAAGAAATGTAATAAGGTTATGTTTATTCATTTTATTTTAATTAATCCTTCTTCAATCATCAATCTTAAATTAATTTTATTAATCAATTGCATACTTTAGATTAATACCTGTTTAATCTCTTCATTTTTTATTTTCCCTTCATAAATAGCTTTACCAACTATTACACCTTTACAGCCAATTTCTTTTGCACGTAAAGCATCATCAATGCAAGATACGCCTCCGCTTGCTATTAAATTTAATTCTTTAAATTCATTGATTAGCTGTAAATATAAATCTTCAGATATGCCCTGTAACATTCCGTCTTTTGAAATATCAGTACAGAAAAAATGATTGAATCCTTTTTTGAAATAGAATTTAATTACATCTGAAATATCAACTTCTAATACATTTAGCCAACCATCTGTTGCCACCTTTCTTCCTTTCACATCTATGCCGATTAAAAATTTTTCTTGTCCGAACTTTTCTAACCAATTTGCAACAGTATCTTTTTGCTTAACAGCCATGCTACCAACAGTT
>CAZTCG010000097.1:0-6798 GCA_964612005.1 uncultured Flavobacteriaceae bacterium
TTGTCACCTTACAAGCAATACTGTTCCGATATATTTTCTATAAACACCAAATGCATTTTTAAATTCGATAATATAACCATATAAACCGCCTTCAAAATTATCACCGTTCCAACCTTCTGATTCATCAATACTCTTCCATATGAGTTGCCCCCATCTATCAATTATACTCATGCTGTATTCTGTTTTTTCAACATATTGCGTAACAGGTAAAAAAACTTTGTTTAATCCTTTAGGAACAAATGCATTTGGAATAAAAACACTATCTTCATGATAAGTTATAACTTGATTAGAATTGCTTTCTTCCTTCAAGAAATATGGATTACCATCGCCTTCAACTGCCTGAACAAAATACCCAAATTTACCCTCAAAATCTGTAAGGTCTTTAATGTCATCAGTATAAGATCTTGCTGTACCTGGTAAGGTAGCAATTGGATTAGTATTAAATACATCATTTACTGATCGGTAAATATTAAAATTACTTACATTACCTAAATAATTTTCATAGGATGTCCAGGTTAATAAATTAGTTCTGTTGACATTAGCTTTTGCAGATAATAGAATTGATTTAGAATAAGAAGAAATAATCGAGTTTAGACCACAGCTGTCAATAATTAAAGCTTTATAATAATAATTTTCTATATCTGGATTTACATTATAATCGGTAAAAGAATATATTCCCGAGTTATTTCTTGCCAAATAACCTAGCAGTAAAAACGTATCGTTCGGGTTTGTAGATTTATATATTTCAATACCAGAAAAATAATTTAAACTATCAGCTTTAATACTTATTGTTATGTCTTCTGATTCAGTTACACTTACACTTTTAATATATGAAAAAGTAGGTGTAGGTTGTGGTTTTGCAAAAAAACTGATTTTATTTGAAGTTGAACTAGCTGTTCGATTGCTATTAACTGCTCTTACATAAAAACTATAAGTACTGTTTTGGTTTAAATTAATATGTAAATAATTGGTTTGGGTTGTAGTTCCAGATAACAAATAAGGTCCTGAATTTTCGGAGTAATAAACTTCATAGTTTCCTAAATTATTTTTCATGTTTACATATGGGTTCCAACCTAATTTTACTGAACGATCGCATAAATTAAAATCATGCCGTAAAAAAAGCGTGTTTTGACTTTGGCCAATAGTACTAATATTGCCACAACTATCAATAGATGCAATAGAGTAAGTTTCAAAATCAGTATCTGGATTAGATGAAAAATTAAGGTATAATACCGGAAAATTACCACACACAGTATCTATGGCAATAAAAGAAAACCCTTGTTTTTTGTAAACCACATAACATGTTGCGTCTTGTGAAGGAGAAGGGCTTAAGCCAATAATTGTTTGATTATTTAAATTAATACTAACCGAATCAATTTTTGGTGGAGCAGGAGGAGTAAAATCACTTAATTGAGCACCAACAATATTAGATATGGAACTACAGTTATTTGCATCGGCTATTTCAACTTTATAATTAAAAAAATAACTACAAACAGAAATTGTATCTTTCCATCTTAAATCATTCGTCATGCCAAGTAATGAAAAATTACCAACGGGATATTCTCTGTAAACAGAGTATAATAAGGAAGAACTAGCGGGTAAGGGAGTAGAAATTGGATTCCATTGCAAAGATGCGATCCCGTTTGCTGCATTAATTACCAAATAGATTGTTCTTACGGTGTCTATGGCAATAGATTCTGTATTACCAATTGATGTAGAAGTAACATAGTAAAATCTTGGTAAATTAGTTGCATTTGCTCCTAAATGAGTGAAAAATGTTGAGTTGTAATTTGTAACAACACCGGCTAAATTATAATTTCCATTTAAAGTTGCAGAACTATAAATGTTGTAACTTAAAAATTCTGATGCGGGATCAGCTGGTGCCATCCAATTTATTGTAACATCTCCATTAGACTCTACCGATACACAAGTTACTTGTGGTGAATTTACAATTGCCTTTATTTTAATGCAATAAAGAAGAATTATAAAAAATAATAGAGATTTACAACTCACAGGGTAAAATTATTTATTTTAAACGAATTAGAAAATGATATATTGTTCATTTGAATTTAAACTACCCTAGTTTTTCCTTTTTATAATTAGCAATAGTTAAAAATAAATAATTGCCAATTAATGGCTTATTATTTGTAATTTAAGAATTTCAAAGGTATATTTTAGTTATTTTTGTTAATTAAATTGAACAAATTCGGGTATTATCCCGTAAAATAATATGTTTTTGAATCGTTTTATCAAAACATTAATCTTCATATTGATATTTTGCGCTACTTGCTTTTCTGGCATGGCACAATATGCAAATGAAAACGATTTAAAAAAACAAGCACTGAAGTATTTTGAGGAAGAAGATTATGCAAACGCATACAAGGCATATTCAACTTTAGTTTCTACTTATCCTAAAGATCCAAATTACAATTATCATTTAGGTGTTTGTATGCTTTATAATGAAAAGGATAAGAAAAAGTGTTTTCCTTATTTAGAGTTGGCAAATAAAAAAATTGAAGAATGTGATAAAGAAGCGAAGTTTTATTATGCAAAGGCTCATCATATAAATTTTAGATTTGATGAAGCAATCAGATTATATACTCAGTACAAAGATATTGCAACTTCATCCATGATTAAAAAGCTGAATGTAGATATGGAAATTCAGGCTTGTAAAAATGGAAAAAAACTACTCGGAAATTTAAGTGAATTGGTTGTTTTAGAAAAAAAACAACTTAACGAATCAGATTATTTTAGGAGCTATAATTTAAGCGATATTGGAGGCAAACTTTTAGTGAAACCGGCTGATTTTGTTTCTCCAAATGATAAAAAGAAAAAAAATAAATCAATTATTTATTTACCAAAATCAAACGACAAATTGTTTTATTCCAGTTACGGAGAAAATGACAATAAAGACATTTACATTGTAAAACGTTTACCAAATGGCGAATGGAGTAAAGCACAAGAAGTTGGGTTGCCTGTTAATACCATGTATGATGAGGATTATCCATTTTTACATCCAAATGGTAAAGTACTTTATTTTGCTTCAAAAGGGCATAATAGTATGGGTGGCTATGATATTTTTAAGAGTGAATGGAATGAAGCTTTAAAAAAATGGGGTGAGCCAAAAAATCTTGAATTTCCTATTAATACACCTAATGATGACATTTTATTTGTTACCGACTCTTTAGAAAAAACAGCTTATTTTTCATCTTCTCGTTATAGCCCTAGCGGAAAAATTGATGTATATAAAATAGATGTGGAGCGTAGACCACCTGAATACATTTATATTACAGGAAGTATGCTTAAAAAATCGCCAGATCAAAGTTTAGAATCCAAAATTACAGTGAAGAGTATTGATGGTGAACCATACAACGCTACTTTTCAGGCTTCTAAAACAGGGGCTTATCTGATTAAAATACCAAATGGAGGTAAATTTATTTTCACTTTTGAAACGCCAGGTCTGCCAACACAATCTGAAGATATTGATGTGCCCGTTAATAATAATTTATTGCCTTACTCACAGGTTGCGGGTTATCGTGATAAAATTCTAGATGTACAAAATTTCTTTGAAACCAATCCGGAAGATGATGGCTCTTATATGCAAAATAGAAGTAAACGCTAATGAGTTTTCAAAACCTGAAGTAGATAGTTCCTTTTATGAAAATTCAACAACTAATGATGGTTCAAAAGGTAAACGATTAAAAGGAAATAGTTTTGAAAATTCAACTAATGAAACTATTGCTGATAAGTCTTCTTCAACAAATCCCTCCAATTCTAACTCTTCCAAGAAAGAGATAAATAATAACGAGCTCGAAAAAATGGCTTTTGAAGATGCTGCTGAATTAGAACAGGAAGCAAAAAAACTAAAAGATGATGCCGATCAGGCTTTCGATTTTTTAGAGAGTAAAAAATTTGAAGCATCTCAAAAAAGTAAGGAAGCAACAGCTGCAAAAGAAACTGCAACAAACGAAACAGATATAAATAAAAAGGATGGTCTATTAAAAAAAGCAGAAGAATTGTCTGATGATGCTAAAAAATTAGATGAACAATCAAAACTAGCCGAAAATATAGCACGTCAATTAGAGAATGAAGCAAACAGTAAAAAAAATGAAGCCGATTTACAGAAAAATTATGCAGAGCAATTGAAGCAAGTAAATTCATCTAAAAATAGTGCTGATGCATTAAAAAAATTAGAAGAAGTTCAGAAAAAGATTGAAGATTTTGAAAAAAATAAAAAAACAACAGTTTCTGTTTCAGATCAACTTAAGAATGATATAAATCGTAAAGATGAAGAAATTACTAAAGTTGAAGGCAAGGCAAATAAAATTCAATCTGAACTTAATAATTTAAATAACGAGCTTAAATCCTTAGAAGATGAATTATCAAATACAAAAGATAAAGATTTAAAGGCAAATATTATTGCTCAAAAAGATGAATTGATGCAAGACATCAAGGCGAAACAAGATGAGTTAAAAACAGAAAATGACAAAATAACATTTATTAAAAATGAAAAAGAAGTTTTAAAAAATCAATCAGATTTTGCAAGCTCCATGTTGATGGAAATGAAAAATTTACCATCAACAGATAAGCAAGATAAAACAGTTTCTGTAAACGATCAAAAAAATGAAATTTCTACCAAGCCTACTGATGATAAAACAATTGATAATGGAAACAAAAATACTTCCAGTACAATATCAGCTACTGATTTAAGTGCTGAAACTAAAAAAGGGAATGCGAATGATCAAACAGTAATGATGGATGAAGAATTAAAAGAATTGGTTGCTCAAAATGAAATTCCTGAAAAGATTAATCAATTAATTAATGTTGAATTTAAAAATCCTGAGGCAATAAAATTTAAACAAGAAGCTCAAAAGAGTTTTAAACTAGCTGAAAAGGAAAAAAATCAAACACAACAACACATAACTTCAATCGCAAAAAATTCAAATCAAGATGTTAATCCATCAGCAACTAATCAAAACACATCGAACACATCATCTATAGTTAATTCATCTTCTACCTCTGATAAAATTAGTTTAAGTGAAGAGGAAAAGAAAAAAATAAATATGGAGATTGATAAGCTGTACCTAGAGGCGCTTACACTTCGTCGTGCAGCCTTTGAAATGAATGGTGATGAGAAAACCAAACAATTGGCTGAAGCAAAAGCAAAAGATAAATTAGCGGCTGAAAAAAGATTGGATTTAGCTTTAAAGGTTGCGAAAATTAATGAAGAAAAGTACAATGAAAATGAAAAATTAATAAAGCAATATCAAGCTGAAACTGCAAATCAAAATGATCCCGAAATAATACAGGCTTCCAATTTAATTACTGAAGCTGATAAGTTATATAAACAAGCAATGAAAATTGAGGAAGATGCTGTGCTTGAAACTGACCCCGCTGCTAAAAGCTCTTCTTATAGTAATGTGGAAGAAAAAGAAGTAGAGGCATTGCAAAAACAAGAAGCCGCTTTGGAGATTTATAAAAAGAAAAATCCTGATTTCAATCCAACAATTCAAAATGAAACCACAGAAGAGTTGGCAACTACCAATAACAGAGATGATGAAATAGAAGTTGTGAAAAGTGAAATTGAACAAAAAAATAAAGATCTAAAAGAATCTTTATCGCAACTAGCAAATGCTTACGAAAAAGAAGTAAGTGTATTAATTGCGAAAAGCAAATTGCCAGAGATATCTAAAATTAAAAAACAAAAACAAAAAGCTGATAGTATTTTTGCAGCTGCAATTTTCACAAGTAATGATGATGAAAAAATTCAGCAACTTTTAAGAGTAAATGATATATACAACAAATCATTGACTCAATTAAATCAAACAGCTGTAACTCCAATTGCAAAAAATAATTCAAGTCAGGCAGATAAACAAAATGCTGTTGCAAAAAACAATGAGGTAAAACAAAATTCTAATTTACCAGTTGCAGATAGTAAAAATACCAATCAAACAAGTGATACACAAAAATCAAACAACGCTGATAAAACTGCTAAAACAACAAATACAAATCAAGAAGATAAAAATGTAGTTACAACAACAAGTAAAGATCAAATAGCTAAAAATCCAGACATTAAAGAAGATAAAACTGCGGTAACTTCAAATACTAATATAAATCAAACTTTAAAAACAAGTGAAGATAAAAAAGTGGAAAAAACAGAAGATGCTACAACTGTAAAAAATTCTTCAAATAATATTGATAAACCTAATAGTTCAACTGAACAAAATAATGATAACAAAGCGGATGATAATTCAAGCAAAGAGTCAATAACTAATAACAACAAAGAAACTAATCAATCGTCAACTGATAATTTAAACGTTGATGCTACAGTTGCAAATAATGAAACTAAAAACAATGTTGTAGTAAAAAACAATCAAGAACAACAGGGAGCTGATTCAAATACAAACACATCTTCAAGCACAAACAAAGTTGCAAGTAATAATGAAGTAAACGAACAAAAAAATAACGTAAACGAAAATAAATCTTCAGTTGCATCAATAAATGAACAAGAGGAAAAAGAAATTAAACAAAGTGAGGATTTTAAAACTTACACTAAATTTAATAAAGACATTAAAAAATATGATGATTTAACAGCATCAGAAAATCAGTTGGCAAAAGATTTATTAGAGCAATCAAAACAATATAATCGTGAATCGGAACTTTTAATTGAAAAAAGTGTTACCATAGTAAATGAAGATGAAAAGAAAATTCAGATTGCAAAAGCTAATGAAGATCGAAGCGCACTTCTAGAGCGTCAAAGTAAAGTTGTTAGCGATCATGAAGAGCTGATGGCGGTTG
>CAZTCG010000098.1:0-6789 GCA_964612005.1 uncultured Flavobacteriaceae bacterium
ACATAAAAAACTACAAACAAAACGAGGATTATTTTACGTATTCGTCAGTACTCTTTGATTCAATATATAACTTAACTGAAATTATTTTTGCTGGTTATGGAATCAACACGGCAAATTACAATGACTATGAAAAATTAATTGTAAAAAATAAGTGTGCATTAATACTTAATGGCGAACCAACTGATAAATCAGGCAATTCAATAATTTCTGGAACTTCAAAATTAAGTGACTGGTCGAATAATTTCAGAAGAAAAATTACAGAAGCTCAAAAACAAGAAGTAGCTATTTTATTGGTTGCAGATTCTAAATTAAAAGAAGATTATGAAAAAAATGAGCACCGTATCAATTCATATAGAATGAGTTTAGCAGGTGAAAAAAAATCTGATGGAAAAAAATCTACATTGGTACTTTTTATTTCAGAAGAAATTGCAAACGCACTGTTAAAGAAAAATAAAATCAATGATTTGGTAAAAAGTATTTCTGAAACTAAAAAACCAAATTCGTTTACCTTTTCAACTCAGCTTGAACTAAATGTAAAACAAGCAGTTTCGTTAGTGCAAGCAGAAAATGTGTTGGGTTATGTTGAAGGTACAGATTTAAAAAATGAGTTAGTTGTAATTACAGCACATTACGATCATTTAGGTAAACACGATGGAGTTGTTTACAACGGTGCTGATGATGATGGAAGTGGAACATCAGCAGTAATAGAATTAGCAAGAGTATTTGCGCAGGCAAAAAAAGAAGGGAAAGGCCCGAGAAGAAGTATTCTGTTTATGCCTGTTTCAGGAGAAGAAAAAGGATTATTGGGTAGCGATTATTATACGCAAAACCCTGTGTTTCCATTGGCTTCAACTGTATGTGATTTAAACATTGATATGATTGGAAGATTAGATCAGGCACATGAAGGAGATCCGAATTATGTTTATTTAATTGGTTCTGATAAGTTAAGTAATGAGCTTCATCAAATCAGTGAAAACGCGAATAAAATCTATAGCAAATTAAAGTTAGATTATACCTATAACGATGAAAACGATCCTAATCGATACTATTACCGAAGCGATCACTATAACTTTGCAAAAAATAATATTCCGGTTATATTTTATTTTAACGGCGTACATGAAGATTACCACAAAGAAACCGATGAAATTCAAAAAATAAATTTCCAAAAAATGGAAAATATTACACGACTTATTTTTTATACTGCTTGGGATGTTGCCAATAGAACAGAACGAATTAAACTGAATAAAAAATAAACACATTGTATTCAGTTAAAAATAAAAACATAGTATTTGAAGATCTTGGATTACTTGATTATAAAGCATGCTGGGATTATCAGGAGAAATATTTTAATAAAATAATTCAGCAAAAAATCAAGAACAGAGAGCTGCCCGAGAACGAACAAACAGAAACTGATAATTATCTTCTATTTGTTGAACATCCGCATGTATTTACCTTAGGGAAAAGTGGCGATGAATCAAATCTTTTAGTAAACGAAGAACAGCTAGAGGAAAAAAATGCAAGCTATTACAAAATCAATCGAGGTGGAGATATAACCTATCACGGTCCTGGGCAATTGGTTGGTTATCCGATTTTAGATTTGGATAATGTTTTTACCGACATTCATAAATATCTTAGATTACTGGAAGAAACAATTATTTTAACACTAAATGATTACGGAATAAAAGCAGGAAGAAGCTCCGGAGAAACAGGAGTATGGCTTGATAGTGAAGACCCTTTGAAAGCTCGAAAAATTTGCGCAATGGGAGTTCGTTGCAGCCGTTGGGTTACTATGCATGGTTTTGGATTTAATGTGAATTCAGATTTAAATTATTTCAGCAATATTATTCCATGCGGCATACAAAATAAAGCAGTAACTTCCATGGAGAAAGAGTTGGGTGAAAAAGTTGATATTAATCAGGTGAAGGAGAAAATAAAAATTTACTTTAGCGAATTGTTTGAGTGTAGATTGATTTAAGTTTAATGAATGGATAAAACATGAAATTACAAGAGTTATTAAACACTGGAGAAGGAGTATCAATAGCCATCATACCTGATGGAGTTGAAAATGATAGAGAGTGGAATGTATACGTTATCAATACAAAAAACGAAGAAATAAAAAACGTAATGATAACTTCCAACGGATATGGTGAAATCAATGAAAAGAAGATGCAAACCTCAACCTTGAGGTGGTATTTTGAAAAAATGGCAGCGTCGTCTTTTGCGATGGTGGAGCCGATTATGGAAGAAGTATTTGGCTTAAGTAATGAATACTGGGTAAGTTATTTTGCAAACAATGTACTTTACGATAAAAAATTTATTTTCTTGCCGGAAAGTATTCAGGAAAGAAATTTGGTAACCATACCGGTTATTCAAAAAAAAGGAATTTTAATTAAATAAAAATTGAACATGCAACATTCAAAAAACATTAACATTGTTGGAGCCGGACTGGTTGGCTCTTTGTTATCCATTTATTTGGCAAAGCGTGGGCATAAAATTAATGTATTCGAGCGCCGTGCTGATATGCGCAAAACATCTGTTTATGCAGGCAGATCGATCAACTTGGCCCTTAGCGATCGTGGTTGGAGAGGATTGAAAGGTGTTGGCATTGCAGATGAAATCATGAAAATTGCCATACCGATGTATGGTCGTCAAATTCATAATTTGGATGGAACACAAGTGTTTCAGCCTTACGGAAAAAAAGAACAAGCTATCTACTCCGTTTCACGTGCAGAAATCAATATGCGTTTGATGGATTTAGCAGAAGAACAGGAAAATGTAAAAATCCATTTTGATGAGCGTTGCACCAATATCGATCGTTCTAGCTTAACAGCTCATTTTGAAAATAATTCTACTCAGGAAAAAACATCGTATAAAAGTGATTTACTATTTGGAGCTGATGGAGCTTTCGCTGCTTCGCGTTTAAATATGCAATTAAGTAGCGATCGTTTCGAATACAATCAACACTATATTACAGCTGGTTATAAAGAGTTGATTATACCTCCCGGACCAAACGGAGAATTTTTATTGGAAAACAATGCTTTGCACATTTGGCCTCGTGGCAGTTTTATGATGATTGCATTGCCAAACCCAGACGGCAATTTCACCTGCACTTTATTTATGCCTTTTGAAGGTGAAAAATCGTTTGCTAAACTAAAATCACGAGAAGATGTGAAAAAATTCTTCGATGAAGAGTTTGCATCTGCAGTTCCTTTGATGCCAACTTTATTAGATGATTTTTTCAATAATCCTACTTCTTCTTTGGTAACCGTAAAATGTTTCCCTTGGACATTCGATCACAAAATTGCCTTAATCGGTGATGCTGCTCATGCTATTGTTCCGTTTTACGGACAGGGCATGAATTGCGGCTTTGAAGATTGTGTAGTGTTAAACGAATTGATAGACAAACATGGAGATGATTGGAATGCAATATTAGATGAATACCAAGCTTTACGTAAACCAGATGGCGATGCCATTGCCGACATGGCAGAAGCTAATTTCATTGAAATGCGCGATAAAACTGCCGATAAAACATTTTTGCTACAGAAAAAAATTGAAGCACGTTTTGCAGAAAAATATCCTGATAAATGGATTCCATTTTACAGCATGGTAACATACAGTCCGCACATTCGTTACAGCACCGCCTTGCGTGAAGGTCAGCGCCAGCAGGCTATTATGGATAAAGTAATGGCAACACCCAATATAGAATCAAAATGGGAAAGTGAAGAAGTGGATCAAATGATTTTAAGTTTATTGTAAAATATATGCAACACCAAAACACATTAGCTTACGCAAAGGAATTAGATAAAAAAGATGAATTAGCATCTTTTCGTCAACGCTTTCATTTTCCTCAACACGAAGGAAAAGATGTTATTTATTTCACGGGTAATTCCCTTGGATTGCAACCAAAAACTACCGAAGCATACATTCAGCAGGAATTAAACGATTGGAAAACCTATGGAGTAGAAGGCCATTTCTTGGCAAAAAATCCATGGTTTTCTTACCACGAAATTTTAACTGAACAAGCTGCGCAGTTAGTTGGAGCTTTGCCATCAGAAGTCGTGATGATGAATCAGCTAACTGTGAATTTGCATTTGCTGATGGTTTCATTTTATCGCCCAACAGCAAAACGATACAAAATTCTTTGCGAAGCAAAAGCATTTCCAAGTGATCAGTATGCATTGCAAAGTCAAGCCAAATTTCATGGCTTTAAAGCGGATGATGCAATTATAGAAGTTGAGCCACGTCAGGGAGAATATTCCATTCGTTATGAAGATATTTTAGCGGCCATAGAAAAGCACAAAGATGAATTGGCGCTCATCATGTTTAGTGGTGTAAATTATTTCACCGGACAAGTGTTTGATATGAAATCAATAACCGAACTTGGGCATAAGCACGGAATAGTTGTTGGCTTTGATTTGGCTCATGCTGCAGGAAATATCGATTTGCATTTACACGATTGGGGCGTTGATTTTGCGGCATGGTGCAGTTACAAATATTTAAATAGTGGTCCGGGAAGTGTTGCCGGGGCATTTGTTCATGAACGTCACCATAAAAACACATCTTTGCCACTTTTTGCTGGCTGGTGGGGAACGGATAAAAAGAAACGTTTTTTAATGGAAAAAACATTTCATCCCATTGAAGGTGCTGAACGTTGGCAATTGAGCAATGCGCCAGTATTTTCTATGGCTGCGCACAAAGCTGCATTGGATGTTATTTCGGATGCAGGCTTTTCTAAAATGCGGAAAAAAAGTGCCGATTTGCTTTCTTATCTTGAATTCATCATTACTGAAATCAACGAAATACAACCTGAAGGTAAAAAGTTTGAATTCCTTACACCAAAAGAAAACTCAGCTTACATACCAAAAGGAATTCAACCGGGCTGTCAATTCTCCATTATTGCTCATGGCAGAGGAAAAGAATTGTTTAATGCCTTAGTTAAACAAGGAGTAGTGCCCGACTGGCGTGAACCTAATGTAATCCGAATGGCTCCCGTTCCATTGTATAATTCGTTCGAAGATTTATATCGTTTCGGAGAGATATTGAAGGGATTGTGTAATTAAGTTCGTAATAAATACAGGCTGCTTTCCGTTATTTGTTTATCAAAAAATAATTGTTCAAATCTCTTTTGATTTTATTTTTTGGATGCTGTTGTATTTAACACTTTGTTTTCATAGACTTGTATCAATTACTTATTGCTCTTTTCTTAATTCTGATAAATGAAATTAATACGTTTTACATTTACATCTCTTTTAGTAATTTTTAGTTTGCTGCAATCAACAGCTCAAACATTTACAATTGCAAAAGATGACCCAATCGTTGTTGCGCTGGATAGTTTTGCAACGGAAAAATTTATGGAAAAAGCATGGGTAAAACCTGCACATCCAAAAAACAGCAAATACAATTATGCCCCGGATTCAATTCCTTTATTTGATGATTTTGTTTTTGAAAACAGATTAGCAAAATTAGATGCCGTTTCACCCTTTGATTTGGAATACAATCCAACTGTTAAAGGTTACATTAATATGTACGCTAATCGTAAACGTGAAATGGTAAGTCGTATGCTGGGTGTTGCTCAACTGTATTACCCTATGTTTGAGGAAGTACTTGATCGTTACAATTTACCATTAGAATTAAAACATCTTGCAGTAATTGAATCTGCTTTAAATCCGTTAGCAAAATCAAGAGCAGGAGCTGTAGGGCTTTGGCAATTTATGTATCCAACCGCTAAAATGTATGGTTTAACTATCAACTCTTACATTGACGAAAGAAGTGATCCCTACAAAGAAACAGTTGCTGCCGCTGAATTTTTACAATTCTTATATAAAATGTTTGGTGATTGGCAAATGGTATTAGCTGCATATAACGGAGGTCCTGGAACAATTAATCACGCAATTCGAAGAAGTGGTGGTAAAAAAACGTATTGGGAAATTCGTCCGTATTTACCAATTGAAACACAAGGATATGTTCCGGCATTTATTGCTGCTAACTATGTAATGAATTATCATGTTGAACACAACATTTATCCATCTATTCCTAAAAAAAATTACTTTGAGTTAGATACAGTTGTAATTAAACAACCCATAACTTTTGAAGAACTATCTACTATTTTAGAAATACCTGTGGAAGATATTAAGTATTATAATCCTGTTTATAAGAAAAATATCATTCCTTCAGGTGGGCATATTTTAACTATGCCTAAAAATAAAGTTGGGCAGTTTTTAGCTAATGAGCAGGAAATTTATGCCATGCTTCAACAACGAAGTGAAGAATCAAAAACCGCTTTGGAGAATCATGTAAAAGAAAAACAAGTAACTCATGTGGTTAAAAAAAACGAGAAACTTACAACTATTGCAAAAAAATATGGTGTTAGCGTAGCTGATATTAAAACATGGAATTACATTGGTAAAAAGGGCTTGAAACCTGGCAGAAAATTAACTATTGTAGTAAAAGAAAAAACCAAAGAAAATACAGAAAGTAATTCTGTAACAATTGCTCAAGATGTAAAATCTGGCACTGAAAAAAAAGAAGGTAACGATAAAATTCAAGTAAAAGAAAATAAACTTGCAGAAAATTTAACAAAACCTACTACCGAAAAAAGTACCTCAACTGATAAATTCCATATCGTAAAAAAAGGAGAAAACCTTTATAAAATTTCTAAGAAATATGGTATCAGCGTTGAAAAACTTAAAGAGCTAAATGGCTTTGGAGATAACTTTAATTTGTTTGTAGGAAAAAAATTGAAACTTGAGTAATCATATTCTTATTAATTATCTCTAATTCTTAATTCTA
>CAZTCG010000099.1:0-1494 GCA_964612005.1 uncultured Flavobacteriaceae bacterium
GGTTTTTCTTTAAATGTAATTTTCTGAAGTTCTCCTTTTTCAAAATAAATGGTCGCATCTTTGCTTGTTGATTTATTGAGAGCCATTAATTTCTTTTTTTCATTTTTCAAATAATAAGAAACCTGGGCATCTTTTTCAATTTCTATTCTATTAATGGTATCTTTAAAAAACTGCACAAACATATTTTTCCCTTTTACCTGATTAAATTTTTCCTTGTCTTCCTGCATAATCATAAATGCATTACCGGTTAAATCAATTTTTTTAATTCCTTTAGCTCCTAATTTCACTTGAATGAGTTGGGAGCTAAATTGTGCAGAATCTGACCAAAAAAGTGGTTTGTTATAGATGGTCAGCATTGAATCTGTTGAGTTAAAAAACATAGAGTCTGAGATTCCGGAAAAATTAGCTTTAAAAAATTTCACATGATGTAATGCTCTGAATGTTGAAGTATCACTTAATTTCTCATTTTTATTTAAACGTTGTGTAATTAATGTATCTGCAAATAATAAAACAGAATCTTTATCTAGTTTTTTAATAAGAACAGCTTTTTTTGTTACCACACTCCTACCCTCTTTTTCAAAGTACTCTGCTTTATATCCATGTACCTGCGATTTATTTATGGTATAATTAATTCGTACATTTTTTTTTGCCAGACCGTATCCTGATAGTTTATTGTAATAAATGCTATCAGCACGTAATTCTGTTTTATCATAATAAATAAAAGCATTTGAATTGAGCTGACAGTTTTGAGTTTCGGTATTGTACCAGCCATTTTCAGCATACATTTTATTTTTACCGTTGATAACATGCGTTGGCCCAAATATACTAACTGTTCGAGATGGTGTATGATAGTCAATAGTATCACTGGTCAATTTAAAATCAGGATGGTTGACTGAAACATCATCGTAAAAATTAAATAACTTTTTACCTGATTGGTAAATTCCTTTTTTACTAGTTAAGGTGGAAGATTTGCTATTTACAACACCGCCATTTAAATAACTCGCAACAGAATTATTTACTTGATAAGTTAAAGATGGAGTTTTTAATTGCATACCAGCATCAGTACAAATCACATTACCTTCTAGCTCAGCTAATTTTGTATTACCATCATACTTTAAAAGATCGCCGGTTATTTGCAACGAATCGCCTTTACGAATAAAGACATGATTAAATGCTCTTACCGTATTGTTATCATAACGACAAGCACTATCACAAGTTATGATTGCACCTTCATGTTTAAATACAACATTTCCAACTAGAATTTGAGCTCCTAAATTTTTAGCATATTTTATTTTATCAGCAGAGAAATCAATCATTTTACCGGCTTGTTGAGCAAGTAAATTAAGACATGAAAAAACAAAAAGTAAAAAGAGGAATTTTGATTTCATTAAAGAATTAATGATGTAGAATGTACATTACTTTTAAAGACGATATTAAGCTTTTTGTTTAAATTGATTGATATTTAAATCATCACCATCCGCCTCGTGCCGAATC
>CAZTCG010000099.1:1504-5392 GCA_964612005.1 uncultured Flavobacteriaceae bacterium
ATTGATTGATAGCATTAACGGTAAAATCACTTAACACTAACTTTCCGCTCATAGCAGCGCGTTCAAGCAATAATGTATCCCAGTTTTCAGTTCCTTCCCACATAATTTTTTTCAGCATGCTCATGGCTTCAGGATTACTTTTTGATAAACGATCTGCCAAACCGTTAATGGCTTTATCCATTTCTTCAACAGAGGCAAAAAGTTCGGCATACAATCCTTTTTCCTTTGCCCATTGAGCAGTCTGCCATTCTGTAGCATTAATAGTTAACTGACAAAAAGCTGATTTGCCAACTTTACGTTCAACTGCAGGGCCAACAACAAACGGACCGATACCAACGGCAAGTTCGCTTAACTTTACAGATGCACCTTCAACCGCGTAAGTATAATCAGCAGCCGAGGCAATTCCAACTCCACCACCAACAGCTTTGCCTTGAACACGAGCTATCACAAACTTTGGTGCTTTGCGCATAGCATTAATAACACCTGCAAACCCTGAGAAGAAATACTTTCCGGTATCTAAATCTTTAATGGAAATTAATTCGTCAAAAGAAGCCCCTGCACAAAATGCTTTTTGTCCATCACTTTGTAGAACGATAACTCGAGCCTCACTATTGGAACCCATTTTTTCAATTTCATTGGCAAGCGAACGCAATAGTTCTCCTGGCAATGAATTACTTTGTGGGTGAAAAAATGTTATATATCCAATGTTGTTTTTAATTTCCGATTTTACAAATCCGTTTTCCATTTTATGTATTTTTTAAATTTTTATCTTTAATTACTTAGTGACTAAGCTAAGTCTAAACTCATTAAAGTATTACTCGAATTAAAATTAACCCATCACTCATAACTCATCACTTATAACTCAAATTCATCACTCATAACTCATCACTCAACATTCATAACTCATTACTAATGCAAAGTTGAGGCAATCAAACTGATGAACTCCTTACGCGTAGAATCTTTCAAAAACTCACCTGTAAATGCGGAAGTAGTTGTAACTGAATTTTGTTTTTGAACTCCGCGCATTTGCATGCATAAATGCGAACATTCAACTACAACAGCAACTCCCAATGGATTTAAGGTTTGCTGAATACAGTCTCTTATTTCATTAGTTAATCGTTCTTGAACTTGTAATCTACGTGAGAAAGCATCAACTACGCGAGGTAATTTACTTAACCCGACGATATATCCATTTGGTATATAAGCAATGTGAGCTTTACCAAAAAACGGCAATAAATGATGCTCACACAAACTATATACTTCAATTTCTTTTACGATTACCATTTGGCTGTAATCCTCTTTAAACATGGCTGATTTAAGTATTTCTACCGGATCAATTTCGTAACCATGTGTAAGAAATTGCATGGCTTTCGCTGCACGCTGTGGAGTTTTTAATAAACCCTCACGGCTTGGATCTTCACCTACTTTATTTAAAATATTATCGTATGAAGCAGATATTGACTCAATCAATTTTGGATTATACTGATCAATTTTTTTATAACCCTCTTCATTTTCAAAATCGTCATTTAACATGATTAATCAGTTTTAATTTTCGCCAAAATATTCTACAAAATTACTTTCTGTTTCGTACAATTTAACACTATGTAATTGTGCTCCCATTTTTACAATTTTAGGGGCTAAAATTTCCCATATTTTAATAGCAACATTTTCAGTGCTAGGTAAAATATCTTTTAAAAAAGGCACATCAATATTTAAGTTTTTGTGATCAAGTTTAAGGCAAATTTCTTCACGAATCAAAATACTCAAATCTTTCAAATTAATAATAAATCCGGTATCAGGATTAGGTTTACCTTTTACTGTTACATATAAATCATAGTTATGACCGTGCCAGTTTTTATTGGAACACTTGCCAAATACTTCCCAGTTTTTATCTTCGCTCCAATTTGGATTGGAAAGTTTATGTGCAGCATTAAAATGCTCTTTTCGAGTTAAATAAACCATAAGTGAAACAAAGATAACAAAGTGTTGAAAATAGGCACATAATTTTAATCAAGTTTAATCGGGTTTAATTTTTAATAACAAGATGATAAAAATCATCAGCAAAAAACAGTTCCTCTTTTTCGTTTGCCCAGATTGTAAAATAATTAATTTTTAGAGGCACAGAAGTTGTCAGTTTTATCATGTTGTTTTTTTCATTAATAAAAAAAGCCTGAATTTCAGGTTTGGTGATTGATGAATTTTTATCCAATAAATATAAAGTAAGTTCCTCCGCTTTTTCCAGTCTAATACAGCCTGAACTGAAGGCAGAAGGATAGTTTTTAAACAAATATTTTCCGGGCGTGTCGTGTAAAAACATATAATGCTCGTTTTCAAAATTAAATTTTACTTTGCCCATAGGATTTTTTTCTCCGGGTGGCTGCTGCACTTTATACTTTATTAATTCGTCGGGATCAGGAATAAAATTCAAACGTTCATTTTGCCAGGTAAGAACTTCAAAATTATTTTTTGATAAATAATTTATGTCTTTTTTACACTGAGGTATAATATCTTTTTTTAAAATCCCTGGAGGAACCACCCAATAAGGATAAAATTCAATTTCGTTAATAGTCGAATTAAGCAAATAAGAAGTTCGTGAAGGCCTGCCAACAATTACTTTCATTTCTAATTTCACTTTTTGGTTTTCGACTAGTTTTAAATGACAAGCAGCTATATTGATGTAAATGAAATTAACATTACAATTAAGTTCACTCGCTTTCCATTGCTTAATATTCCATTCAACTACTTTTATTTGCTCAACTATAGTTTGATTAAGTTTAGTTCTTGTTTTTAATCCGATTAATCCTGTAGTATCAATATGATGAAAATATTGAAATCGTTTAATTGCATAGTACAATTCAAAATCAAACGTATCAGTTAGATTTTCATTTTTATTAGGAAAGTATTTTAATAGTTGCAGATTGTATTTTATCGATTGAATTTGTTTTCCAACTGACCCAATTTTAAAGTTTTTTTTAAGCTGTATAGATTTCAAATTGCCTGAACTATTTATTTTTTTTAATTGATTTAAATAGTTTGTTAATATTTTAATTTGAAAATCTTTATCGATATAACAAATGCCTATTTGCGCGTTAATTTTAATATGAAACCATATCAAAATAAATAAACTAAAAAATAAGGATTTTATCATTTAATATTTTTTCAATTAAAATGAAATTCAGAATTGAATTAACAAAGCTCTTTGCTAAATTGTACCCTGAGGTTATCGAAGGGTAACGATTTAAAACGGAAGATTTCGATTGCCTAAATCACCTTTATATCAGTAAAATTAAGAAGGCTGTCCTTGCGGACAGCCTTCCTGAGACCGAAGGTGTTTTTAATTAATATGCAAAAACTTCCATGTCGATCTCCAAATTATTTTCAACCTTATTCACACCTGGAGCTGCCCAAACTGCATTTTCAGCATCGTTTTTTTCAGCCCACGAACGAACTTTTCCCTTTAAAATTACCTTGCTTCCCTGTACATCAATTTCAATTTTTTCAGCGTCCAATGTTGCGCTTCTGTGAAAAGCATTACTTACTTTCAACTTCAATTCTTTTGGAACAATTGATGATTTAATTGTAATGTTATTAATGATTCGTTTCACACCAATCGTGTTTTGAATTTGAGTAACAGCCGAATTTCTCTGAAACTCCCAATTTACCTCACCATCAAGTGTTACAACACCATCTTCTACTTTAATTTTAATTTTTTCCTCGTTTAAAGCGCTGTGCCATTTTAAACTACCTACTATCGATTCAGCAATTTCTGAATCTGTTTTAATTAAACTGCCAGGGTATCTAACCGTAATATCTTCAGCTACTGCTTTCACTCCAGAAACTCTTTTGGCGGCTTTTTCAGCTCCTGTTTTTTTTAAGTATGAGTCTACT
>CAZTCG010000099.1:5402-5697 GCA_964612005.1 uncultured Flavobacteriaceae bacterium
TGTTACAATACCATTCTTTACTGTTACCCCAATTTCAGATGCACTTAAAAAAGGCTCCCATTTTAATTCATCCAATACATCTTTTTGAATTTCTAAATCTGTTTTCATTGAACTTTGTTTTATTTATTTATTAATGTGATTTGAATTCAAAAGTATATTCTGACCGAAATGATTAAAATGAGTTTTTCAATTTTTAAACATGATCTTTTCCAATGTTAATTTTATGCACATCAAATGCTTAAAAAAAAACAGGAATATCGATTGTCTTTTTTTTTATTTACTTAAATTCAACATT
>CAZTCG010000099.1:5707-6721 GCA_964612005.1 uncultured Flavobacteriaceae bacterium
ATTAATTACATTTTAATTTATGCCTCAAAAACAAGTTCCTTATATCAACCGAGATATTGCTTGGTTATCATTTAATGAGAGAGTTTTGCAGGAAGCAAATGATATAACAACACCACTAATTGAACGAATCAAATTTTTAGCTATTTACTCTAATAATCGAGATGAATTTTACCGAGTTCGTGTGGCAACAGTAAAACGTATGCTCAAACTAGGAAAAAGAGCTATTCCTCTTATAGGTGTTGAACCTGGATTTTTACTTGATAATATCTTAAAAAAAGTAATCGAACAACAAAACAAATTTGAAATCATTTATCAGCAAATCCTTAAAGAACTTCAAAAGAATAACATCAATATCATCAACGAAAAACAACTGAATAAAAATCAAAAAAATTTCGTTAAAGAGTATTTTCAATCGGTAGTTGTTTCCAATTTATTTCCAATTTTGATTGATCAACAATCACCTTTCCCCTATTTAAAAGACAAATCAAGTTATCTCTATATAAAACTAGTTCCTAGAAATTCAAGCGCGCTAAAAAATAAATACGCAGTAATTGAAGTTCCAACAAAAAGTTTATCACGTTTTGTTGTATTGCCAAAAGAAAAAAACAAAGATTACATCATTTTATTGGATGATGTTATACGTTTTTGCCTTGATGAAATTTTTGAAGTATTTGGCTATCGCGCGGTGGAAGCTTATAACATTAAATTAACACGTGATGCTGAATTGGAATTGGATAATGATTTATCGCAAAGTTTATTAGAAAAAGTAAGTGAAGGTTTAAAACATCGTAAAAAAGGGAATCCGGTTCGTTTAGTTTATGATCGTGAATTGGCAAAAGACATGCTTCAATTCATGATGCGTAAATTAAATTTCTCAAAAAAAGATGCACCAATTCCGGGTGGCAGGTACCATAATTTTAAAGACTTCATCAAATTCCCCACACTTGGAAAAAAGAATTTGATTTATAGTCACAACCGACCATTAAATCATAAATTTTTATACAATCCTAAATT
>CAZTCG010000100.1:0-6717 GCA_964612005.1 uncultured Flavobacteriaceae bacterium
ATCTTGAGGGATATAATCTCCTCCTTTGCAAAATATTGGTCGACCATTAACGGAAATTTCATGCATGGTACCCCACTGATCTTTATCCATCTTTAATTCAGCTGTGCGTACTCCAAAATGAAAAGATGTTGTTTGATGAATTTCATTCCGATTATTTAATCATTCAATTTTAGTAAAATTGAAAATTGATTTGTCTTTTGTTTCAAAGTATTATAAACACAATTATGTTTACATTCATTATTACTCTTTTTTACCTAAATTTGCGATGTGATAGGAGTTGGAAAAAAAGTTGCGTTTCATACACTGGGTTGCAAATTAAATTTTGCAGAAACTTCAACCATTGCCCGTTTATTTGAAAAAGAGGGTTTTGAAAAAGTTGAATTTCCTAACGTTGCAGATGTTTATGTTATAAATACTTGTTCGGTAACCGAAAATGCCGACAAGGAATGTAAAACCGTTGTAAAATCTGCACTCAAAAATTCACCGGATGCATTTGTTGCAATCATTGGTTGCTACGCACAATTAAAACCCGAAGAAATTGCTAAAATAGAAGGGGTTGATGTTGTGCTTGGAGCTTCTGAAAAATTTAAACTACTAAACTACATTCAGTTTTCACAAAAAAATCAGGCGACTGAAATTCACAGTTGTGAAATTGATGATGTACAGCAGTTCATTTCATCTTATTCTGCCGGAGACAGAACCCGTTCTTTTCTTAAAGTTCAGGATGGTTGCGATTATACCTGTTCATATTGTACCATTCCATTGGCCAGAGGCGCAAGCAGGAGCGATACCATTTTGAATGTAGTGGAAAACGCAAAAAAAATTGCTGAATCGGGTATTAAAGAAATTGTTTTAACAGGTGTAAACATCGGCGATTTTGGATTTAATCACAATCAAAATGATTTGGGTAAAAAACAGGAGAAGTTTTTAGATTTGATTCGTGAATTGGATAAAGTTGAAAACGTTGAACGTTTCCGGATTTCATCTATTGAGCCCAACTTACTAAAAGATGAAATTATTGAGTTTGTTGCTCAATCGAAACGATTTGTGCCGCATTTTCACGTGCCTTTACAAAGCGGTTCTAACAAAATTTTAAACTTAATGCGTAGAAGATATTTACGTGAGCTCTATGTAGATCGCGTGAATAAAATCAAACAGTTAATGCCGCATGCCTGCATTGGCGTTGATGTGATTGTTGGTTTCCCGGGAGAAACGGAAGAAGATTTTTTAGAAACATACGAATTCATTAACCAATTAAATGTTTCTTACTTACACGTATTTACTTATTCTGAACGTGAAAACACAGATGCTGTTTTATTGCAAGGAAAAGTAGAAATGAGCGAGCGTAAAAAAAGGAATAAAATGCTGCGAATTTTATCAGCAAAAAAAACGAGAGCATTTTACGAGGAGCATTTGGGGAAAACTTATCCGGTTTTAATGGAGCATGAAAACAAAAACAGTTTCATGTTTGGATTCACCCCTAATTACATAAAAATTAAAATCCCATACGATTCTTCAAATTTCAATACTATCCTTAATTTAAAATTAAATAGTATTGATTCAGATGGTAATGTAATAGCTGAATTTAAAAATCAAATTGAGCTAGTCTAAATTAGATTTTCTAAAAAATTATTTTTTGTAAATCTCTGACTTCAAAATCCCGAGCTTATTAAAAAAGTGAACAAACGAAGTGCCTAAAACCCCTAAGCCATACTTTGCACTTCTTCTGAAATTAATAGATGATGCTTCATCAAAATACTTTGTAGGACAAGTAATTTCTGCAATCTCAAAGCCGGCATAAAATATTTGCGAAATCATTTGATTATCAAAAACAAAATCATCGCTATTAGCGTGGTAATTAATTCCCTGAATAACTTCTTTTGAAAATGCACGATAACCGGTATGGTATTCTGATAATTTCTGATTAATTAAAATGTTTTGTGATAGTGTAAGGCAACGATTAAATACATATTTATACATTGGCATTCCACCTTTTAAAGCACCTTTTCCAAGTATTCTTGATCCGAATACAACAGGATATAATCCGCTAGCAATTAAATGAGCAATAGAAGGAATTAATTTTGGGGTATATTGATAGTCGGGATGAAGCATAATGACAATATCAGCTCCCAAGTCCATTGCTTTATCGTAACAAGTTTTTTGATTTCCACCGTATCCTCTGTTTTTTTCGTGACGAATCACATGTTTTATCCCAATATTTCTGGCAAGCTCACTTGTATTATCCTTACTGCAATCATCTACTAAAACTACATCGTCAACTATATCAAATGGAATTTCATCGTATGTTCTTTGTAATGTTTTTTCAGCATTATAAGCTGGAAGAACCACTACTATTTTTTTTCCGTTTATCATAAGGTGCAAAATTAATTAAAAAACATGAAAACAAATCATTCCATCAACCTTAAATAAAAATCATTAATTAAAAACAAATTGTCTATAATTATTAATAGATGGATCATTAAAAAATTGATATTAAGTATATTTGCAGCCGAAATGCCAAAAGACACACTAGTAAATAAAGATAGTTCAGCCGTAATTTTTACAGATACTGTAAAAACTGAACATATCTTTAAAAATCATCAATTGGTGAAAATTAATAAAGAGCCTATTGGTCAACAAGTAAATGATGATGTTTGGACAGCAACATTACTTACATTGGTTTTTATTTTTCTCGTGATCTTTAGGGTTACGAGCGAAAAAAAATACACGTTAATTTTAAAATCATTTTTTTCATTTAGTTCTTCCCGTCAATTATTAAGAGAGGATTACAGAATTAATAAAGGAACTTCCATCTTATTAATCATTATATTTTTAATATGTTTCGCCTTTTTTCTTCTTAAAATAAATTATTTTTATAATTACTACACTATAGAGAATTCCCTTTCCTTCTTTTTTATCATCCTGCTGATTTTACTCATTACTTACGCTTTTAAATTTATGAGTTTGATTTCATTATCCTCACTGTTTAATTCAAAGGAAATGGTGGAAGAATACATAAATCATGTTTTTTTTTCAATTAAAGCAATGGGTGTTTTTATTTTTCCACTTTTAGTATTATTAGAGTTTTCAAAATTAAATCCATTGCCTATAATCATTTCAGGCTTATTAATTTGTTTATTTTTTTACTCAATTAGAGTTTCCAGAGGAATTATTTTGTTAATGAACAATAAGTTAATATCCTTTTCACATATATTTTTGTATTTTTGCACCCTTGAAATATTACCCTTAATTGTGATGATTAAGATCATGATGAGTGGTTTTCAGGTTACAGAATAAACATTAAAATTGATCATGGCGAAGACAACATCAAAGAATAGCAAGGAGAAAAAGGTTGCCAAAAAATCTGTAAAAAAAACAAGTGCAAAAAAAAGCGCAAAATCCCCCGTGGCAAAAAAAGTTGAAAAGAAAAAAGTTGGCGCAAAGCCTTCTAAATCTGTAAGTATAAAAGTAGTTTCTAAGAAAAAACTTGAATCAATAAAAGTAAAAGAAACAAAAAAAAATACAGTTGCACCTACAACTAAAAAAGATGAAACTGTAAAAGCAATAAAAAAAGAAATAGTAGCTCCCGCAATACAATATGTAGAGGCTGATAAAAATTATTTAAAGGCCAAAGTTAAAACCATGTTAATCTCTCAGCCTAAACCTGAGAATGATAAATCACCATTCGTTGATTTAGCACGTTTACATAATATTAAAATTAATTTCAGACAGTTTATTCAAATTGACCCTGTTAATGCCAAAGATTTCAGGCAGCAACGAATTAATTTAATGGATCATCATGCCATTATTTTAACAAGCAGAATTGCGATTGATCATTATTTCAGAATGTGTAACGAAATGAGATACACCGTTCCTGAAACGACTAAATATTTTTGTTTAACCGAATCTATTGCATTGTATCTTCAAAAATATGTGCAGTACAGAAAGCGTAAAATTTTCTTTGGCCAGCAATCTATAAATGATTTAGTAGATGTAATAAAAAAACATCGTGAAGAAAAATTCTTATTACCCGTTTCAGATGTTCATCGAGAGAAAATTGTTGATTTACTTGATGAGTTAGAAATCGATTACTCAAAAGCCATTTTTTATAAAACTGTTTGTGCCGATTTAGCAGATTTTGATGGTAAACTTGATTATGATGTATTAGTATTCTTTACCCCAATGGGTATAAATTCCTTATTTAAAAATTTTCCAAAATTTAAACAAGGAGAAACGCGAATTGCAGCTTTTGGTTATGCTACCTGTGAAGAAGTTAAGAAAAATAAACTTAGGCTAGATATTGCTGCACCATCAAAAGAAACACCATCTATGGCCTCTGCTTTAGAAAAATACATTAGAGAAGTAAATAAGCGTTAACCGCTGTTTATGTTTACATTTAAAAAGACCGAACGCTTATCGAGTAAAAAAGATATTGAAGCTCTTTTTAAAAAATCAAATTCATTTTTAGTTTATCCACTAAAAATTACTTATCGCATTTCAAATTTTGAAGAAACTGGTTTTCCTGCTCGATTATTAGTAAGTGTTCCTAAAAGAAATTTTAAAAAAGCAGTTGACAGAAATTTACTGAAGAGGCGAATTAGAGAATCTTATCGGCAATTAAAGCCTAAATTTTATGATGAATTAAATGTGTTGCAACTTAAAATTGATATTCAAATTAATTTCATCGGTAAAGAAATTTTAGAATTTTCTAAAATAAATCCAGCTATCTCAGCAGGACTTGAAAAAATAATTGCGCAATTAAATAAAAACAATAAGCCAATCTAAATAAGTTGAACAGGTAAATGCATTCATTGTATTTACGTAATAAACTTATGTTAATAAGGAGAATTACGTTAAATTCGCTGTTTAAAATTTTTCAATATGTTACGTACAGTTAATTGCGGTGAATTAAGGTTATCAGACAAAAACAAGGAAGTTACGTTATGCGGATGGGTGCAACGCAGCAGGGATAAAGGCAGTTTAATGTGGGTGGATTTGCGCGATCGTTATGGTATTACGCAATTGTTTTTTGATGAAACTCAGGATTCAAACCTGATACAATCAGCACGAAAATTAGGACGTGAATTTGTAATACAGGTAAAAGGCGTTGTTATTGAAAGAGAATCAAAAAACACAAACATTCCTACCGGAGAAATTGAAATTAAAGTTTCATCGTTACATATTTTAAACGAATCCGTTACGCCACCTTTTACTATTGAAGATGAAACGGATGGCGGAGATGAACTTCGTATGAAATACCGCTACCTGGATTTGCGCAGAAATGCAGTTAGAAAAAATTTAGAATTGCGCCATCGTTTAGCCATTGAAACACGTAATTTTTTAGATGCCCAGCAGTTTTTAGAAGTAGAAACCCCCGTTTTGATTAAATCTACTCCTGAAGGTGCAAGGGATTTTGTGGTTCCAAGCAGAATGAATGAACGTCAGTTTTATGCTTTGCCACAATCACCACAAACGTTTAAGCAATTATTAATGGTGAGTGGCTTTGACCGCTACTACCAAATTGTCAAGTGCTTTCGAGACGAAGACCTGCGTGCAGACCGTCAGCCAGAGTTTACCCAAATCGACTGCGAAATGAGTTTTGTTGAACAAGAAGATATTCTGCAAACATTTGAAGGATTGGTTAAGCATTTATTCAGAAAAGTAAAAGGAGTTGAGATTCCGGATATGCCCCGTATGTCTTATGCTGATGCCATGAGAAATTATGGTAACGACAAGCCGGATACCCGTTTTGAAATGAAGTTTGTTTACCTCAATGAATCAAGCAATAATGTTGTTGGCGGTAAAAATTTTAAAGTATTTGATGATGCGGAAACGGTTGTAGGTATTTGCGCAAAAGGTGCAGCAGAATACACACGCAAACAATTGGATGAATTAACCGAATTCGTAAAACGCCCTCAAATAGGTGCAACCGGATTGGTTTATGCGCGATACAATTCCGACGGAACCATTAAGTCTTCGGTAGATAAATTTTATTCGGAAGAGGATTTAAAGAAATGGGCAATTGCATTTGGAGCTGAAAAAGGTGATTTGATGCTGATTTTAGCAGGTGCTAAAGAAAAAACACAAAAAGCTCTTTCCGAACTGCGTTTAGAGATGGGCAGCCGATTAGGACTTCGAGATAAAAATAAATTCTCCTGCCTTTGGGTAATTGATTTTCCATTACTGGAGTGGAACGAAGGAGATCCTAATTTGCTGGCTTCCTTAGCAGGAAGATGGCATGCCAAGCATCATCCATTTACATCTCCAAAACCGGAAGACATTGAACTACTAAAAACAAGTCCGGGCGAAGTTCGTGCAAATGCTTATGATATGGTAATTAATGGGGTGGAAGTAGGTGGCGGAAGCATTCGTATTCATAACAAAAATTTGCAGGCACAGATGTTTGATGTGTTAGGCTTTACAAAAGAAGAAGCGCAAAAACAATTCGGATTCTTAATGAATGCCTTTGAATATGGAGCTCCACCTCATGGCGGAATTGCTTTTGGTTTTGATAGATTATGCTCCTTATTTGGAGGTGCGGATAGCATTCGTGATTTTATTGCTTTCCCAAAAAACAATTCCGGAAGAGATGTGATGATTGACTCTCCATCGGAAATAAGTCAAGAGCAATTAGATGAGTTGAATATTGCGGTTACGGTGAAGAAAGTAAATTAAGCAAAATGAAACAAAATCTCGCAAAATTAATTTCTTATTTAT
>CAZTCG010000101.1:0-4657 GCA_964612005.1 uncultured Flavobacteriaceae bacterium
AGGGATTCGAACCCCCGGACCTGTTACAGTCAACAGTTTTCAAGACTGCCGCATTAGACCGCTCTGCCATTTCTCCGCTGCAAAAGTACTATTTTATTTTCATTTGCAAATTTTTTTCGAAAATTTATTCTGCTATTTTTGTAATACATCAATAAAATAGCGTGAATATTAATAACATCCTCCCCCGAATAATTATACTATATTTAATACTGTCGGGGCCATTCGTTTTAGCAAATAAAAATTTAAATGCTTTTTTTGCTTATTCAGTTTTTTATAGCCCTGAAAAAGGATGTTATATTGAAACAAACTTAACCGTAATTAGTAAATCATTACATCTAAAAAAAATCAGTGCAAAACAAGAAGCCTCAGTAAATGTATTTATCACTTTCTCCGATCAAAATAATGTAGTGAAAGCCGGCAACAAATACAATGTCATATCGCAATCGAATAATGATACAACAATGCCTAAAAACTTAATTGATGTTCAGCGTTATTTTCTTAATCCGGGTAAGTATAAAGTTGAAGTAAGTTTAAGTGATAATCATTCATCTGAAAAAAAAGTATTTGATTTTACTGAAGAAATTTCGGTCAATTATTTACCTAAGCAAATTAATTTATCGGATATAGAGCTGGTTGATAGTTATCAAAAAACAGAGAAAAACAACATACTTTCTAAAAGTGGATTTGATTTAATTCCATTCTCAATAAATTATTTTCCAGAAAACAGTAATAAACTAATTTTTTACAATGAAGCATATGGCACCGATTCAGTTTTGGGTTTAGATAAAAAAGTTGCATTTGTTTACTATCTTGAAGCGGCTGAAACACTTGAAAAAATAGATGGATTCTTCGGTGTTTCTAAACAAAAAACACAAAAGGTAAACGTATTGTTTTCTCAAATGGATATTTCTCAATTGGTATCCGGTAATTATAATTTAGTATCTGAAGTAAGAGATGAAAAAGGTATTGTGCTTTCTCAGAAGAAAATTTTTATTCAAAGAAGAAACAAACAAGCTAAAATTGATTTGGAAAATTTAGGGGCTATAAATGCAGAATCAATTTTTACTAATAAGTACACCAGTAAAGATACGCTTAAAGAATTTATAGCTTGCCTGTGGCCAATTTCCAGTGAAGTTGAGCGAAATTGGCAAGAAACTCAAATTAAAAATGCAGATGTTAGAATTATGCAGCAATACGTTTATGCATTTTGGAAAAACAGAAATGATAAAAATCCAGAAGGAGAATGGTATAAATATTATGAACAAGTACTTTACGTAAATAAGGTTCTTTCGTGTGGTAAAATGAAAGGTTATTTCACCGACAGGGGTAGAGTTTATTTACAATATGGTCCGCCGGATGCCCAGCAGCAAGTGCCAAATGAGCCTGATACATATCCTTACGAAATATGGCAATACTATCGTATTAAAGATCCTCAAACCGGACAGTTTCAAACCAATAAGCGATTTGTTTTTTGGAATAAGGATTTAGACGGAAGTTGTTACAGATTATTACACAGTGATGTTCGTGGCGAATTGCGCGATAACCGTTGGCAAATGCGTTTAAAATCACGTACTCAAAATAATGTAAATCTGGATGTAGAAAATCCAAATATGAATACTTACGGAACCGGTATTGATGATTTATTCAGCAATCCACGTTAATTTTTTCAAATGAATAATTTAAAGGTAGCAGTTGTTATTCTTAATTGGAATGGGAAACATTTTCTTGAAAAATTCTTACCAGATGTATTACAATTTTCACCAACAGGTTCTGTTTATGTTGCTGATAATAATTCTTCAGATGATTCAGTGGTGTTTTTAAAATCGCATTTCCCACAAGTAAATATAATTTTAAATAAAGAAAATGGTGGTTTTGCAAAAGGATACAATGATGCGTTAAAAAATATTAATGCAGAGTATTATGTACTATTAAATTCAGATGTAGAAGTTACTGAAAATTGGATCGATCCAATTATTGCATTTATGGATGAACATCCTGATGTTGCAGCATGTCAACCTAAAATCTTAGCATTTAACGATAAATCAAAATTTGAATATGCGGGCGCATGTGGAGGTTTTATTGATAAATATGGATATCCGTTTTGCAGAGGCAGAATGTTTGATGTGTGCGAAACAGATAATGGTCAATACAATGATATAGCCGAAATAGTTTGGGCTACAGGAGCGTGTATGTTTGTACGCGCAAATATTTATAACCAATTAAATGGCTTTGATGAAGATTATTTTGCTCATATGGAGGAGATAGATCTTTGTTGGCGAATGAGGAATAGAGGGAAGCGAATTTTTGTTATTCCTCAATCTGTAGTCTATCACGTAGGTGGCGGAACATTAAACAAATCAAATCCAAAAAAAACATTTTTAAATTTCAGGAATAATTTAATTACACTGATTAAAAATGATCCCTCTGCATTTATTTTATTTAAAATCATTTATAGGTTAATTCTTGATGGTATTGCAGGAATTGTTTTTTTATTAAAGGGGAATCCAATGGATTGTTTGGCAATTATAAGAGCTCATTTTGCATTTTACTCTCAAATTTTTAAGGCATTTAAAAAACGCAAACTTAATTTTTCAGCTCAAGATTTTAAACCAAATGTTTCGCTTATTTTAAAATCGAATAGTGTGTTCCTATTTTATGTAAAAGGTAAAAAGTCTTTTCTCGACATTAAATTTTAATTTTTAAAATTAATTTTTCATTTAAATCAACTTTTTTCACAAGCAGCTTTAATTGTTTTAACAAAAAAATATATAGTTGGTGAATCCAAAAAACTTAACGAAATTCGAACTCATAATGGAAACAGTTACACCTTATTCTTCTACTTCAGAAAGTAAAAAAAAGCAAGTAGCTAAAATGTTTGATAACATTGCTTTTAGGTACGATACGCTTAATCAGGTTTTATCTGTTGGGGTTCATCATCGATGGAGAAAAAAAGCCGTAAAACAATTTATAGATTTAAAACCTGAATATATTTTAGATATAGCAACAGGTACAGGCGACTTTGCAATCGCTTCTTTAGCGGCTCATCCCAAGAAAATTGTAGGAGTTGATATATCTGAAGGAATGTTGAAATTTGGTAAGGAAAAAATTGAAAAGTCTAAATTATCCAATACGATTTCACTAGAATTTGGTGACGCTGAGCACTTAAACTTCGACGATAATTATTTTGATGTAATAACCGTTTCATTTGGTGTACGCAATTTTGAGAATTTAGAAAAAGGCTTATCAAATATGTTTCGTGTTTTAAAACCTGGAGGCAAAGTTGTAATAATTGAATTTTCAAAACCAAGAGGCTTCTTTAAGTATATTTATAATTTTTATTTTCGTTTTGTATTGCCAGTTATAGGTCGTGTTTTTTCAAAAGATCAGGCAGCTTATAGTTATTTGCCTGCCTCTATTAATGTTTTCCCTGATTTCGAAAAATTTACTACCATATTAAGTCAGGTTGGATTTAAAAATTCTACTTTTATCTCTCTTACCTTTGGCGTTGCCTGTATTTATACAGCAGAGAAATAATTAGATAAACATAAACTCAAAAAATTATAGTACAACTTACAATAAGTTTGTTTACTTTTTTTAATTAAATTGTTTAATCAATTAATATTAATTAATACTTAGTCATACAAATACAAAAAGTAACATATTATTGACAAAACAAATTACCTCAGTAGTTGCTTTTTCTTCCTTTATAAATTAGCTTTGTATTAATGAACTCAGTAGGTGAAAAAATACGTCAATTAAGGCTTTTGGCTGGTTTAAGTCAAGAAAATATCGCAGATGAAATTGGCATGAGTCATGGCAATTTCGGAAAAATAGAAAGAGGTGAAATCGATATCAACACGCAACATTTATTTGCAGTTGCTAAAGCATTAAAAGTAGATGTTATTGACCTGTTTGATTTTAATAACAGTAACTCCGGACGAGACACAAAAAATAAATTTGGGTTTGCAACCAAAGCTGATATTGAAAAATTAACGGAATCATTAAACACACTTTCTAAGGCTATTGAAAGTATTCGAGTTCAGGTGCATTCATCCAACAAAAAAATTACCGCTACAAAATCTAAAAGCAAAAGAAAATAAACTAAGTTCTTAGTTTATTTTGTTCAATAAGCTTTCAAAGTAAAAACTTGACTTAAGTAGTCTGCTTCCGTACCAAGAAAAAAGTTCTCCATCAACAAGAACTGTTTTTGTGCGTGGTAAAATGGAGTTGAAATAAGTGACGTGCTTTTCATTAAATGGGAAAGGTTCTGAAGATAAAAAAACAAAATCTGGGTTTAATTTTATTAATTGCTCAATTGTAATTTCAGGATAACGAGAATCCGCTTCTTCAATACAATTATCAAAGCCACAACGGCTCAATAGATCATTTATGAAAGTGTTTTTTCCTGCAACCATTATTGGATTATTCCATATTAAATAACAAACTTTTTTGCGTTTTTTTATGTTTTGTAATTTTGAAAAAGAAGACTTTATTTCATCGCTCATTTTATGAGCAATTAAATCCTTATTGAATAACTTTCCCAGTTTAAGCATCATGTTCAATGCATCATCTATATTGTAAATATCACTGATCCAAACCGGAAAATGTTGTTGAAGTTGTTCAATTTGTTGCCTATCATTTTCTTCCTTATTCGCTA
>CAZTCG010000101.1:4667-6656 GCA_964612005.1 uncultured Flavobacteriaceae bacterium
GTGCCCCCTACTTTAGTTTTTGTTGAGTAAATTTTATCAGGATGAATACAGAATTTTGTTATGCCCACTATCGAATTTTCTAATCCTAAATCATACAATAATTCTGTTTGAGATGGAACAACAGAAACTATTCGCTGAGGTATATTATTTAAAACAATAGTATTACCCATTTGATCGGTAGTTTCAATCATGTTGTTTGATTTTTAAAAAAATGCTAAAAAACAAAATTATAATTTAACTTTAGTTTCAGTAATAAAAACAATTCGCATTTTTACATAAATTAATTTCTAACTAATTAACTATGAGTAAAATCTTAATAAAACAAGCGACAATAATTAATGAAAATGAAAAATATGTTGCTGATCTCTTAATAGAAAATGAAATTATTTCAAAAATAGAAAACACAATTGATAATGATTGTAATGCTATTGAAATAAATGCTGAAGGCTTGTATTTGGTGCCGGGAGCAATTGATGATCAAGTGCATTTCAGAGAACCTGGTTTAACTCATAAAGGAGAAATTTACACCGAAGCAAAAGCTGCAGTAGCAGGAGGAATTACATCTTATATGGAAATGCCTAATACAAATCCACAAGCTGTAACAATTGAAGAGTTGAATAAAAAATATGATAGAGCTGCACAATGTTCATTGGCTAACTACTCATTTTTTATGGGTACCACCAATCAAAATTTGGAGGAGATTAAAAAAGTTAATTTTAACGATGTTTGTGGACTAAAAATTTTCATGGGTTCATCAACTGGTGATATGTTAGTTGATAATCAACAAACACTCGAAACCATTTTCGGAAATGTAAATTCATTAATTGCAACTCATTGCGAGTTTGATCCTCTAGTTAAAAAAAGACAAAACGAGATAATTGAAGAATACGGAGAGGATATTGATGCCAGTTTTCATCCAATAATCAGAAATGAAGATGTTTGTTATACGTCTTCAAAACTAGCAGTAGATTTAGCAAAAAAGTACGGAACACGTTTACATATATTGCATATCTCAACTGCAAAAGAATTAGCATTATTCACAAATAAAATTCCTTTAAAAGAGAAAAAAATAACCGCCGAAGCGTGTATTCATCATTTATGGTTTAGCGATGAAGATTATAAAACAAAAGGCAATTTTATTAAATGGAATCCTGCTGTAAAAACCAGATATGATAGAGATAATATTTTGGACGCAGTAATTGACGGAAGAATAGATGTTATAGCAACAGATCACGCGCCCCATACAATAGAAGAAAAATCACAATCTTATTTAAAAGCGCCAAGTGGCGGACCACTTGTGCAGCATGCAATTCAAGCTATGTGGGATTTACATTTTCAAGGGAAAATTAGTGCTGAAATGATTGTTCAAAAAATGAGTCATAATGTGGCAGAATTATTTCAGATTAAAAACCGAGGTTTTATAAGAGAAGGATATTTTGCTGATCTAGTTTTAATAAATCCGAAAAATAAATTTACTGTAACAAAATCAAATATTTTATATAAATGCGGTTGGTCACCTTTTGAAAATCATACTTTCCAAGTTAGTATTGACAAAACTTTTGTAAATGGAGAATTAATGTACGATAACGGGAAATTTAAATCGGACAAAATTGGAAAACGATTAACTTTTGATCGATAATTTGGTATATTATTTGAAAAGTTTCGAAATATAAATTTTTCTATTAATTAGAGTTTTGTAGATTTGAATTAAACCAATTAAAAAAATGAACAAATACAAATTAAAAACAATTTCACTTTCCTTATTTGCAGTCTTATTATTAGCATCTTTTAAGGGCGATAAGGATAAACTACACAAAAGACATTTTACAATTAGTCTTACTGATGGTAAAAAACCGAAACCAACACCAGATGAAATTTTTTTTAAGGATGGTAAGGTATATTGTGGCGATTTTGCAGCAGAAAAAATGGGCGCTAGCGATCAAATTAAATACGAGTTAAAAAAAGACTCAACCTACATGGATGAGGATG